>JAIENF010000544.1 GCA_019751575.1 Burkholderiales bacterium | reverse complement strand
CCCGGGCCGCGAAGGTGCAGCAGGCTGCGGCCGGGGCGACTGCGTGGCCGTCCGATGGCCGGCCGGTACGCAGGGACCTGCACTGGTGGTTCGGTGGCGCCATGCTGGCCATCGCGCTGCCGATGCTCGTCTGGCAGGCGATGGGCCAGGATGCCGCCGGGCAATCGACAACGTCTTCCGGCCAGGGTCGTCGCGAGGGCGCACCGGTCCGCCCGCCTGAAACCATCGGCGCGCTCGAGCGTACGATCGAGGACCAGGCGCGTCTCCCGCAACCGCCCGCGCTGCCGCCACTGCCACCACTGCCACCGCTGCCGCCCGGCGCAGCGGGCACATCGGGTCCGCGTGCGTCGATCCCGCACCGGCCGGGTGCCTCCGGTGCAGGCGAACAGCGGCCGCACGATCTCCTGGCGGCTGCGATGCCTTCGGGCGAATCGCAGTCTCTGCGCGCGGAACGGCTCGCCGCAGAGCAGGAACGTCGGGACGCCGATGCGCGATCCAGCCCCCTGCTCGCGATAGGCCAGTCGGGTGCCGCCGCCGTGTTCGCGACGCCACGTGCGGACCGTAAGTGGACCGAACCGATGCGCAACCCCGTCGCGGGCGATGCAGCGTCCGCGCCTGGCTTCGCGACCGGCACTGTCTCTGGATCCGCGGCCGGCGTTGCGTCTTCACCCGTGTTGCGTCCGCCGCCGGGCGGCCCGGCAGTGCTCGAGGGCACCGTGATTCCCGCGGTGCTGCTGACCGAGATCAACAGCGAACTGCCCGGCACATTGGTCGCGCTTGTCACGCAGGACATCTGGGACTCCGTCCACGGCAGGTACCTGCTGATCCCGAAGGGTTCGCGGCTGGTCGGCGACTACAACTCGGACGTGCGGCCGGGACAGGAGCGCGTGCTGGCGGCGTTCCGGAGGCTCATCTTCCCTGATGGTTCGAGCATCGATCTGCTGGGAACGCAGGCCACGGACGCTCAGGGGCGAAGCGGCCTGCAGGATCGTGTCGACCGTCACTTCTGGACCATGTTCGGGGCAAGTTTCATCGTGGCCGGAATCGCCTCGCTGGTCCAGCGCCAGGAAGCCCAGCCGTCAACCGTGATCGTCGTTCCCGGGGCGGCATCCGGCGCGTCCTCTGGGCTGGCCTCGGCCGCAGGTTCGGTGCTGGTCGAGACCTCGCGCGCAATCCTCGGCCGCACGCGGAACATCCCGCCGACGGTGGTCATCCGGCAGGGGCACCGCTTCTCTCTCACAGTTCAGCGTCATTTTTTGCTCGATCCCGCAGACGCTGGCAGGATCCGGGACGGTTCTCGTTGAATGCGAAAACATATGCACTTCCTGGCTGCGTTTTCGGATCGCATGCATGGCGCCGTGTTGGCGCTGGGCGCGGTGCTTGCCATGTGGGCCGTCGCCGGACCGGGCGGATCCGCCGCGATCGCCGCCCCACCGGTGGTGAACGATCCGCGCAGCCTGCCGCTGGATTTTTCCTATCGGGTGCAAGGTGGAGGCCCGGCGATCGGGGTTGTCTTCGACGACGGTCGCGACGTGTTCCTGCAGCCGGTGCGACCATTGCAGGCCGCGTCGCTGCGGGCGGACGGCTTCGCACATGCGGTGCAGGGGCCTTACCTGGTGATACGCGGGCTGGCCAATCGCATCGAAGTGACCGCCGGTTCGACATCCGGCTCGACCGTCGTCGAGTACCGCGGAAAGACGCGCGAGGAAACGGCGGTCCGCGAGTGCGTGCCGGGCGCTGGGGACGAACAGCGCGCGACGATTCCATTCGGCTCCGGCGCGCTGCAGACCGAGCCGGGCGGGCTCGACCATCTGGCGAAGGTGATCGCGATGGCGCGGGGCTCCGATCGCGTCACCATCGTGTCCCAGGGCGATCGCCCACAGTCGCCGATCGCCCTCCGGCGCGCAGCACGCGTGCGGGAGTTGCTGGTCGCGTCGGGCGTAGCTCCTGCGCTGATCGTCGAGCAGGTCAGGCCACCCGCCGCCTCGGCGGTGCATGTGGTGGCCCTGCGGGCGGGCACGGGCTGCGTGCGTCATCGCATGGTCGATCCGGTGCGCGCGCACCCGCACCCGAGCCCGCCCTTGCCGGACGTACCGGGCACGGTCAACCGTGCCGGCCACGCCGTGCCAGCGGTCGGCCCGTCCAGTGCGGATCGTCCCGGCATCGATGCGCCGGTCGCTGCTTCCTCGCCATTGGTGCGGCGATCGGACGAGGGATCTCCGTCCTCGCCAGCCGTGGATTCACCCCCCGCCGACCTGCGCCTCACGTTCCACCCGAACAGCAGCGTGCAGGCCACCCTGCGCAGCTACCTGCGCGCGCACGGGATGGCGGTCGAGTTCAAGGGCATGCCGGTGCTGATGGTCGAGGAGTTCGCGCAGGTCTCCGGCGCCGACCTGCGAGAGGTCCTGCGGCAGGCCCTGTCCCGCCTCGGTTTGCGCGGCGAAATCCAGGGCAACCAGCTGCTGGTGGTTGAACTGGCCCGATGAAGGCAAGTACTTGAACGGACTGCAGATGCCCGCTCGATTGAACAGCACTGGCTGCCGCATGGTGGTCGCCCTGGCCATTTCGTCCCTGCTTGCTGGATGTGCCAGCACGTTCTCGCAGCGCCGCGCGGACGTCGCCGGCGAGTCCCGCCGACTGGTTGCTGAGGCGGTCGAGCCCCGCGCCGATCCAAGGCCATCGCTGACCGAACGACCGGATGTCCCGATCCGGGTACGCGCGCTGGTGGCCACGCCCGAGTCGGGCGATGTGTCGGTGGCCGCTTCGGGCGTCCCGTTCGGGTCGCTGCTTGCGAACCTCGCACGCGACCATCAGTACAGCGTGCTGTTCATGGAAGGCGTCCAGGTGAACCGGCCGGTCACCGTCGACCTGCGCAACCTGACCCCCGAGGCGGCCATGCGCCGGCTCGCCCTGGCGGCCGGCTTCGCATTGGTGGTGGACCGCACCGGACGCACGGTGACGGTGACCGACGTCGCTTCCTACACGTTCCGGCTGCCGCTGCATGTGATGCAGCGGCTGGTCGCGCAGTATTCGGTGGGCGGATCGCCCACCGTGCAGGGCGGTGGCAGTGCCGCGTCGGTATCGGGTGCCGGCACGGCTTCTCCCGGCGGTTTCGCCGCAGGGCCGTCCCCGGGCGCGGCGGGCCAGGGCTTGCCGGCGGGTGCCACCGGGTTGCAGGCACAGTTCACGGTGACCGGCCGGTTCCAGACCGATGCGACCGGGCTCGGTCAGTTCCTGCGCGACCTGGCAGGCGCGAACGCGGAAGTGCACGTCATGCAAGAGATGGGCTACATCACCGTGCGGTCGAACGGCGCGGCCCTCGGGCGGGTGTCCCAGTTCCTCAATCGCTTCTCCGCGGTGGCGATGCGCCGGGTGGACATCGAGGCGTCGATCGTGGAGGTCACCCTCACCGACGAGTTCCGCTACGGCATCGACTGGTCGCGCGTACTCTCCGGATCCACCACGGGCACCGTGTCACTGCTCGGCGCAGGCGGCGTGGCCTTGCCCGGCCTGAATCCGGCGGCCAGTGCCAACGTCACGCGCGGATCGATCTCCGTCGTCCTCCGGGCCCTGCAGCAGTACACCAACGTGCGCGTGATCTCGCAGCCCAGGGTGCTTGCGATGAACAACACGCCGTCGGTGATCTTCGACGGGCAGCAGTTGCCCTACGTGCCCAACGTGGCATCGACCATCGTCGCCGGTGCCGGCGGCGGGACCACCACGACCAGTGCCGCGGCGGCGTTCGCGGTGGACGGCGTCACGTTGTCGCTGCAGCCGGACATCCTGTCCGACAACGAGGTGCAGCTCACCATAGTGCCGGTGCTCAACCGGGTGCAGGAGTTCCAGACGTTCGAGATCGGCGCTGGCGCGCGCGTCACGGCCCCGGTCCAGCGCACCAACCAGTCGCTGATGCAGGTGGTTGCCCAGTCGGGCAACACGCTGATCCTCGGGGGCATCCGCAGTTCGGTCGGCGATGAAACGCGCGCGGGCGTGCCTGGCCTGATCGACGTGCCGGTGGCTGGCGAAGCGCTGAGCCGGCGCAACCAGCGCACCGTCGCGCGCGAGGTGGTGCTGCTGCTTAGAGCGACCGTCATCCCGGGTGGTGCATACGATGCGCTGTTCTCCGAGGCGCTGTAGCCCATGAGGGTCGCTGAACCCGTCTGCCTCGCCACGTTCCTGACCAGCCGCACCCTGGCGTACTGGCAGGTCAGCGCGGAGGGAGCCATCCCGATGCCCCGCTCGGGTGCCGTGCGCGTGATTTCCTTCCACCCGGAGGAGCGCCGGGTGGCCAGCGGGCCGAGGTCGATCGAGGCGGCGAAGTCGCACGTGGTGCGCGAGGGGCTTTCGGCGGAGCACGTGCGCGTGGTCAACCGCTCGAAGCAGGATGGCGTGATCTACGCCGCGCCGGTGGGCTACCTCGACGCCCTCGCCGGCGAGGACGCGCTGGGCCCGTCCCGTGCGCAGGACGAGGCGTGGCCCCCCGCACCCGCGATCAGCGCAGTGGCGCCAGGGCTGATGCTGGTCGACCGGCTGCTCGACCGTGCCGGGCAGGCTTCGGCCGCGCGCAGCGCTCGGCCGTTCGCGGTGCTGATCGACCTGTGCTCTCCAGCCGACGAGGCCTCGGTCGCGCGCTTGCCGCGCGAACGGCTGGTGATCGGCGTCGTGATGCCGGACCCTGCACTGCAGCCGGCGGTGGTGTGCAGTGTCACCGACGAGCCGGTGCGCGACGTGGCGCGGCTCGTGCTGTACGAACAGAAGCTCCCCGAGGACGCGCCGTGGGTGCTGTTCAACGCGGCCGACGTCATCGCTGCAGCCGGCATGGTCGCCTTCTATCCGTCCGAAGCCGAGTGGTCCGGCGTCGCGATCCGGCACATCCGGCACGCGATGCTCGCAGCGAGCGTGCTGCTGGCCGCGGGCGGCGCGGCCAGCCTGTTCGAGACAGCCTACCGGATAGGCGACGCCGAGGCGCGCGCCGCCCAGGCCCGGCAGGACATCGACCGCATGCAGCGCGAACTCGGCGCCCTGATGCTCGGGCGACCTACGGCCCTTGCGCATGAGCTGGGCATGGATCCGCTCGCGATGCTCGACCGGGCGGGTGAGCTATGGCGTGCCGGCGCGAGGGTCGCGATCGACGCCCGCGGACGCGTGGCCGAGTACACCGTCACGGTGCCGTTCAGCCAGCCACGCATGACCTTCCAGAACCGTCCGAGCGTGCACTCGGTCACCGAGCGGGCGCGGATCGCTTCCGTGCTCGCAATCGATCCTCCCCCGGGCTGCGTACGCAGCAGCCTGAACGCCACCGGAGCGCTCAATGAGATCACGCTCGTCGTACGTTGCGACCATCCTGATTCCGCTCTTGCTGGCATGCTGCCTCGCTAGCCTCCTCGCCGCGCGCGGGCAGAAGCCACGAGCCGCGTCCGCAGAGGCCGACGCCCATCGCGTGCAGGCCGAGGCGCTCGCGCTCGATGCGTTGTCGGCGCGGGTGCGTGCAGTCGCCGGCTCTCGATCCGTCGATCCCCATGCGGGCAAGCCCATCGAGCGCGCGCTGGCCGAAGCGGTCTCCGCCGCGATGGAGCGCCGGGTGAACGACGCCATCACCATCGAATCGCTCGCCGTCACGACGGGCGGGGGCGTTACCCGAATCTCGCCGCTGGCCGAGATGGCGCGGCCTGTCCCGTTCTCCGGAGGGCAGCTGCGCGCAGTGTCGATCCGCATCAAGGGTGCATACGGCCATTACCAGGGGTTGCGCGACTACGCCTCGTGCTTCGGTTCGTTGCCGGTCGCGGTGACCGGGCGCGAAATAGTCACGCGCACAGCAGGTGCCGTCGCCGAGACGGCAACGGGTGTCGGGTCCTCGGTGTTCGTGAAGTTGCCGGAGTCCAAGCACGATTGTTTCGCGGCGGCAGTGCGCACCCCGCGGGAGCTGGCCGATGCGTGTGCGCGACTGCCCGTCGACGAGCCCGTCCAGCTGTCCACGCCGGTGCAGTTCGCCTACGAGCTGCGGTGCTGGGTCCGTGACGGGCAGGTGGTTGCGTCCAGTCCGTACTTCGTTGACGCCGACCGGCAGGTGTGGCCGCAGCGCCAGATGCGCACTTGCGATCGCGAAGGCCGCGGCTGGCTGCAGTCGGT
>JAIENF010000619.1 GCA_019751575.1 Burkholderiales bacterium | reverse complement strand
CCGCGGCCTGAGCAGCCTGCTGAAGGAACATGCCGCCGAGCATGCACGCCGGCAGCGGATCGCCACGCTCGAACTCGCGGTGGTGGTGCGCGACGACCGGGCCGTGGCTGCGTGGAAGAAGCAGGGCTTCGAACCGCGGGTGGCAGTGATGCGGCGGGCGGTGGGACGACGCTGAGGGACGGCGGACCGGGAAACGCGCATGCTCCGGCGATGACCATCGACCTGCGAGGCATGCCATGACCAGCACCCGTACCTGGTACTCCCGCTTCGCCAAGTCCGCCGCGCACTTCTGCGGCCGCCCACGGGTATTCGCGCTGGCGGTGGCGACCATCCTCGCCTGGGTCGCCACCGGCCCGCTGTTCGGCTACAGCGACACCTGGCAACTGGTGATCAACACCAGCACGACGATCATCACCTTCCTGATGGTGTTCCTCATCCAGAACACGCAGAACCGGGACACCGAGGCGATACAGGTGAAGCTCGACGAACTGATCCGCGCCACGCGCGGCGCCCACAATGCCCTGCTCGACCTGGAAGAGCTGGAAGAGGAGGCGCTCGACGCATTCCGCCGTCGCTACCAGGCGCTCGCCGGGGCGGCGCGCGCCGAACTCGCCAGCGGCGCGGACGATACGGGCACGCCGGAGGCCTGAACGGCCGCTCATGCCCGGCGCCCGACCGATGAAGCCGCGACCACGGCGCCCGGGGTGAAGCGCGCCGCGATCGAACCGCTGACGAGTCCGTTCGCGATCGCGGGTACCTGGAGCATCAGCATGGCGGACACGCCCGCGACCAGGAAGGCGGCCGCGAAGTAGTAGAAGTTGAACGCACCCGACGCGGGATCGATGGCGGTACCCATGCTCGCCATCATCGGCTCATGCATGCGCGAGACCAGCGTGACCACCACGATGCCGATCACCTGGTAGAGCGCCGCCACCAGCGTGAAGCGGATCCAGCCTTCGAACAGGAAGGTGGCTGGCCGCAGCAGCAGCCAGGGCAGGAACACCGGGCCGAGCGCGAAGGCGATCGAAAGCAGCGTCATCGACATCAGGTAGATGCCCAGGTAGATGCAGCCGCACAGCAGCAGCAGGATGGCGATGGCCAGCTTGAACAGCAGCGTGCCCAGCAGCATCAACGGGTCGAGCACGGAGCCGATCCCGGCATCGGCGTGTTCCCAGAGCCAGAACGCGGCATCCAGCATCCGCTGCACGCCGTGCACGGCCGCGGGCCCGTCGTGGACATTGCCCGACACCTGGCGCGAGAGGTCCGCTGCGCCCGCCACGATCGCCCCGGTCACGGTCGCCCAGTTGTCGAGCAACGCGAACAGGATGCCGGCAGTGACGATCAGCGTGAACAACTCGCCCATCAGCACGCCGAGCGGCGGGCCTTCGAGCGCAGTCTTCAGGCCCAGCCAGACCAGCGATACGCCGGCGAGGAGCACGAGCAGGTCCAGCCCCCAGGGCAACAGCCGGCCATGGATGGTGGAGGCGGCCTCGAGCAGGCCGTCGACCGGGGCGCTCAGTGCGCGTCCGAAGTCTTCACGCGTACCGCTGATGATGGGCAGCTGCTGGCGCCGGTCTTCCGGACTCTCCGTCGCGGGGCCTGGCACGGTGGCCGCCATTGCGCCAGGCACGGGACCCCCAAGGAAATGCCACGCAACCAGAAGGAGGACCAGGACCGGCAGCAGCAGGCGCATCGTCGGTCTACCGGGGCAGCTGGCGCGATTCGATCGCACCGGCCGCGCGCTCGCGGATCCGCGCAGCGGCGTCGCGGGCCTCGAGCGCGCGCCGGTCCGCGGACTGCAGCTCGATCTCGCGCAGCCGCCGCACGCGGGCTGCAATCGACTCATCGCGGGCCGCGTCATGCGCGGAGCGGGCATCGGCTTCGGCCAGCCGCGCCTGGGCCGCTGCGTTCTGCGAAACGAGCATGCTCACCTGCTGGTTGAGCATCTGCAGCGACTGGTGGCCGCCCTCGGTGTCGACGATGCGCGCCTGCACGGCACGCACCTCGGCGAAATCGGCCTCGACGCGCGCCATCGTTCGCCGCGCATCCGCGAAGGCTTCGCGTTGCCGATCGATTCTTCCCCGGGCCAGCGACTGCTCGCGCGCGACATACTCCGGCCAGGTGAGGCGCGACAGCGAGTGCGCCTGCTGCGTGGCGGCAGCCTCGGCGCGCAGCGCTTCGATCGATCCGCCGAGGCGATCGAGCCGGTGCAGGTATTCGCCGACCCGTGCAAGCTGTTCCCCGGACATCGCCCGCAGCGAGGCCATGTCCTGCGGCCGGAGCCTTGCCAGCTGGCGCAATGCCGCCTCATGCTCGCGGCCCTGCAGCACCAGGGATTCCCATTGCTGCTGCAGCTGCCGCGCCCGCTGGGCTTCCGCGACCAGCGCGGCCTGGGCGTTGCGCACATGCTGTACGTAGGAAACCGGGTCGTGCACGATGGTTCCTGCGGCCGGCATGCCACCCCCGGCACGGGCAACGCCCACCACCACGGCGATCGCACAGCCGGCCAGCCATGATGCGCGCGTCATCGCGGCCGCCCCTCGGCCGGCCGGCCGTCGTGTCCGGACAGCTCGTCAAGATAGTCGTGCTCCCAGCCAGGGCGGCCGCCCCCATGGTGGCGCAGGAAGACCGCCTGCGCACGCGGGTCCGAACGCAGGGCCGCCAGCAACCGCGGCGGAAACACGATGCTCGCCAGTCGGGACCGTCCAGGCTGGGTGATGTAGTAGTCACGCTTCGGGCAGGCTTGCCGGATCCGGGCCAGCTGTGCCTCGTTCAGCCCGAACCGCTCGAGGTAGAGCCGCGCATGTGCCGCCGCGTTCGGATTGGCGAGGTATATCCGGGTCGGGATGTTGTCGACCACGCTCGCGAAGATCGTGCTGCCATCGATCTCTTCCAGCGATTGCGTGGCGAGCACGACCGCCGCGTTGCGCTTGCGCATCGTGCGCAGCCAGTCGTTCAGGCGATGGCAGAACATCGGCTCGGCCAGCATGAACCACGCTTCCTCGACGTAGATCAGTGCCGGACGCCCATCCAGCGCCTGCTCGACCCGGCGGAAGGCGTAGTCGAGGAAGGCACCGGCCACGCGTGGCGTGGCGAACAGCTGGCCGATCTCGATGCATGTGAAGTCTGCCGACGGCGCGCCGGCACCCGCGGCCATTGCATGCCAGCCGTCTCCGTCATGGTCGAAGTAGCGCGCAAGCAGGCCGTCGCCCACCCAGGCGTCGAGCTCGCCCGCGAGGCGGCCGGGCAGCAGCGGCACCAGCGATCGCAGCCGCCAGGCCACGGGCGGCTGCGCGCCGAGCAGGTCGATCGCATCGCGCAATGCGCGGTCGTCGTCGGAGCTCATCACATGTCCGCGCCCGGCCAGCAGCAGTTCGAGCCAGCGTGCGAGCCATTCCCGCTGCCGCCCATCGTCCAGACGCGCCAGCGGATTGATGCGCAGCGGCGCCTGCCCGGGCCCGGCATCCACGTGCGAACCGCCCTGAAGGAGGACCGGGATCCGGCACGAGTAATCCTTGTCGAACACGAACACCTTGGACCCTGGGTACTTGCGGCTCTGCGCGATGAGGAAGTTCATCAGGACGGACTTGCCGGCACCACTCGGGCCGAGCACGAGCGCATGCCCGACGTCGCCGACATGAAGGTCGAAGTTGAACAGGGTCCGGGCCTCGGTCGGGAGGCACGCCAGTGCGGGCTCCGCCCGGCCGGACTGCCGGCCCAGGTGCAAATTGACCGGTGCACCGGACGGACAGGAGCGGATCGGCGCAAGGTCTGCGAGGTTGGCCTCCGAGACGAAGAACCAGCGGGGGGACATCGCCCATTGCCCCGGGATCGACACGCTGAACGCACCCAGCAGGTTCAGTCGCTCGCGCAGGACCGGGTAGCCGAGCCGGCGCAGCCGTCCCGATGCCTCCCGCAGCGTCTCGTCGAGTCCTTCGGCGTCAGGTCCGCGCACCAGGACGACCACGGCGCAATGACCGAAGGCACCCCCGCCGGACGTGAGGTGCGCCAGCGCATCCGACGCATCTTCCGCCAGGCGCAGCCGACCTTCGTCGACCAGCGCGGTCGGTTCACGGGTGATCGCCTCCTTCAGGTAGCCGGCGAACGTCTTCTGCAGGTTGCGCTGGTGGCGCTGGATGTCGCGGATGCGCCGCGCGGCCCGCGCAGGATGCTCGAACCGGAAGGCAACGACCAGCGTCAGTTCGCCCGGAACGTCCAGCAGGCTGTCGAGCGCACCGGGCCAGGTCGTACCCGGCCATGCCTTCACCGAAAGCGCGGCGACGTCGATCGTGTCGACATGGCTGAACCGCAGCCGGTCCTGGCCCACCGACAGTTCGTTGTCCGGCAGCCAGGCATCGAGGAAGGCCGCTTCGCCGCCATCGATGATCGCCTGCCCCTCCGACGCAGGCGACACGCGATCATGCAGCGCAGCCAGCAGTTGCGTGCCTTCCAGGCGGCGCAGCCCGAGGTCGGCACTGGTCTCGACGAACGCGCGCAGCACCTCCTCGAAGCGCGCGCCGTCGAGCTGCAGGGTAGCTGCATGGCTGGCGAACGCATGCCGCCGCGACAGCGACCATGCGCCGGGCATGTGGCGTTCCGGCGTCCAGGTCAGTGCCAGCGTGTGCCGGTTGACGAAGCACGGATCGCGGCGGAAGGTGTCCTTCCACAGCCGGTCGAGGTGCGCGGAGACCGGGTGGTCGAAGGTCGACGGCGCCTCGGCAGGTGCGCGCCTGCGGTCTACCGTCCACCAGACCGCCAGCCGCTCGTCGAAATCACGCATCGCGCGTTCGAGCAGGCGGGCATGCCGGTCGACCGTTTCGGCAGCCGCCCCCTCGACGTCGATGCCCTCGAGTTCGAACAGCGCCATCAGGGCACCGTCCTTGTTGAGGACCACGGCGGGCGTGAGCAGGATCATCCAGGGAACCAGTTCGGCGAATCCGCGCGAGCCGCCTCGATGCCGGCCGAGCATCCGGCGCAGGTTCAGCACAGCAGCCCCCTGCCGAATCCATCGGGCCGGCGGGAGCGGCGCATCGCCAGCCGCGGCCAGGGATCATAGGCATCCGACTGCAACGCATAGCCCGTGTACACCTGGCGCACCCAGGGATCGTGGCGGCCAAGCCGCGCCGCCACCACGTGCAGGGCGAACGCGGCGAGGAGCCAGTACCACAGGCCGGCACCCATGGCGACGGCGAGCGCAAGCGTCGCGTTCAGGATGGCGAGCCTGTCCTCGACGCCGGCGATGGTCTTCATCTCGAGCAGCGAGCGGTGGACAGGCGTGCATCGAAGGGTCGAAGGACGCAGCGTGGATTCCATGGGCTCGCTCCTGTCAGCTGCCAAAGCAGGCAGTGGTGGCGCCCGCGCGGATCAATCCGAGCCACTGGTCGGCGAGCAGTGCGAACGAGACGCCGAACACCAGCCCGAGCAGGCTCTTGAACACGCCGCCGAGTTCTCCGAAGGCGATCATCAGCCCGGTGATCACGATCGCGATCACGGCCACCGCCTTCGCCACCGGCCCCGACAGGCTGCGTGCAACGACGCAGATCGGTCCTTCCCAGGGGGCAGCCCCCTGCGCATGGGCCGGGCCGGAGGCCAGCGCCAGCAGCAGCAGCGCCGCACACAGCAGGCTCGTTGCGACCAGGGCGGCAGTTTCAGGCCGCCAGTACGTTCGCGGGCGATCCATCGACAGCCTCCTTCCTGAAAAGAACGGTCGTGAGGTACCGGCGCTGCCGGCTGTCGAAGCCGTCGATGCGCACGATCTCGGCAACGGCGCGCGTGCCCTGGTGGCGCTCCAGGAACACCACGAGGTCGAATGCCTCGGCGATCTGCCGCTGCACGGCCTCGAACGGCCAGCGCACGCCCGCGGTCAGCACCAGGGTCTCGAGCCGGCTCAGCGCCCCCAGTGCATCGTTCGCATGCAGCGTGGCCAGGGACCCTCGGTGCCCGGTGTTGGCAACCTGCATGAGGTCGAACGCCTCGGCCCCGCGGACTTCGCCGACGAGGATCCGGTCGGGCCGCATGCGCAGCGCAAGCCGCACCAGGTCGCGAGCGGTGATGCCTTCGGCCTCCGACGTCTCGAACGCCACCCAGTTGGGTGCCGCGACATCCAACTCGGGG
>JAIENF010000706.1 GCA_019751575.1 Burkholderiales bacterium | reverse complement strand
GCGTTCGCCCGGATGAACGAGATCCAGATCGCGTTCAGCTCCTACGAGTTCTACCGGGCACTCACGCATGAGCGCACCCGGCATGCGGCGCTGATCTCGCCCAGCCTGACCGGACGGCTGGCCGCCGGTGGCAAGGTGACCCGCGCCGCGTACGAGGCGGCCCAGGCCGACACGCGCCATTGCATGGCGCTGATGGCCCGGCACTTCGATGCCTGCGACATCATGCTGGCACCGAGCACGCCGGGCGAGGCGCCGGGCATCGAAGGCACCGGCGAGCCGACCTTCGGGCTGATGTGGACGCAGCTCGGGCTGCCGTGCATCACCGTGCCGGCGGGCAAGGGTCCGGGTGGATTGCCGCTGGGCGTGCAGCTGATCGCGGCGGCGGGCAATGACGCCGGGTTGATGCGGGCGGCGGCGTGGGTGGAGGGGGTGGTGCGAGCTGCTGCCTAGGGGAGGTGGCGCTCCAGTTCCATGGCGTCGTGAAGCAGTCGCAGCACTTCCATCACCTCGCCTTCCGGCGCGTGTCCGACGCGGAACATGATGAAGTGGCGGCCCTTGCGCGACTTGCGGGCGACGTGAAGTGTGAAGATTCCCTCCCGGATATCGTCCCGCTTCACCGCCCCCGCGGCCACCGGTCCTGCGGCGAGTTCGGTCAGCGAGGCTGAAATCGCTTTCGCATAGCGCTGCGCCTGGGCGTGGCCGAACCGTTCCACTGTCCAGCGCAGGATATCTGCGAAATCTGCCTCTGCCGTTGCCGTCAGGCGCACGGGCCAGGCTCGCATCCCGGCGCTCACTTCGAGCGTGCGGTTCGCCTGCTGCCGATCGCCTTGCTGGCCATTTCAGTCAGATGATGTCCCAGCGCGGCGGGCGAATCGAAGCTTCGAAAGCGTCCGGCGTCGATGTCGTCGATGCCAACGTGCGCCGCTTGTCGCAACGCGTACAGACGTGCGGTGTCCTGCGCTTCACGCGCCTCGATCAGCCGAAGTCCCTCGCGAAGGACCTCGCTCGCATTCTGATAGCGCCCGGTGGACACCAGTTCTTCGACCAGTTGTGCCTGATGATCGGTAAGGACGACGTTTCGAGTCGGCATGGGAATCCGGCAGCCTGCATCTGAAATGGCATATTATGCCAACGATATCGCAGCGGCAAGGGTGGCACGCCTGTGCATTCGGCGTCCTATCCCCACTTCGCCCGTGCCCGGACCGCCGCCGAAGACTGCTCCGCTTCCTCCAGCACCCGCCCATGGTCGAGCGCGGTGAACCGTCCGCCGCGCCAGAGCACGCGTCCATCCGCGATCACCGTATCCACATTGCGTGGCTGCGCGAACGACACCAGCGCCTCGTACGGGTCGCCGGAGGGCGCGATGTTCACGTCCCGGGTACGCACCAGGATGAGATCGGCGCGCTTGCCCGGCGTGAGCGAGCCGGTGCGGTCGGCGATGCCCAGGTCGATCGCGCCGTCGAGCGTCGCGAGCTGTACCAGCCGGCGCGCGGTCAGCGGAAACTTCGGTCCGATCCGGTGCTGGTGCAGGTTGTACAGCAGGCGCATGCAGTTGAAGTAGTCGACGCTGTAGGTGCCGGTGTGGTCGATCGACAGGCTGGTCTTCACGCCGGCTTCGAGCAGTTCCCCGAGCTGGATCACGCCGGCGCTCGCGGGCCGGCGCGATTCGCCCAGCGGCGAGATGCTGTAGCTCACGCCGCGCTCGCGCAGGATCTTGCGCTCGGCCGCGGTGGTGAGCAGCGGATGCACCAGCTGCACGTCCGGGCCGAGCAGGCCGGCCTGCTCGAGGAAGGTGATCGGGCTCGGGCCGGAGGTGTGCAGCGTGATCGGCAGCTTCAGCGCGCGCGCACCGCCCCAGTCCGCACGCACGATTTCGAGCGGGATGTTGCCGCGCAGCGGGTTCGGATCGGTGCCGACGTTGCGCGAGTTGATGCCGAGCGTGAGCGTGCCGTCGTTGGGCATCCAGGCCTTCTGGGTGCGTGCCAGGCCGGCCAGGTCCATCGGCTTGTCGTCGGGCATCCCCTGCGACGGGCCGTAGGAGAAGCGTCCGCGCAGGCCGGTATCGCGCATCGCGCGCAGCTCGGCGTCGGCATGCTCCGGGGTCACGATGTTGTGCGCCCAGTTGTGCACCGTGGTCGCACCGGCGGTTATGGCTTCCGACAGCCCGAGGCGCACGCTGCGGTAGCTGTCCTCGGGCGTGTAGAAGCGGCCGAGGAAGCTGGTGACCGGGAAGTAGCCGCGCTTCGGATCGTCGATGCGGATGATCGGCCGGGTGATGCTGGTCCACAGGTGCCAGTGGGTATCGATGAAGCCGGGCATGCAGATCATGCCGGCGGCATCGATCACCGTGGCGTTCGCGGTGGCGGCGGAAGGCACGGCACCGACCGAGACGATCGAGCCGTTGCGCACATGCACGTCGCCGCGCTCGTAGTCGCCGACGGCGGCATCCATGCTGAGGATGGTGGCACCCCGGATCAGGTACTCACCGCGCGTCGGCAGGCGCGCACCGCCACCGGCTTCCATCGCGCTGCCATCGCGCGAGTGCGGCATGCAGGCAACCAGTCCTGTCGTGGCGGCTGCGGCCGCTGCCTTCAGCAGCGAGCGCCGGCGGATCATCGGCTGTTCCATCGTCCCCTCCCGAGTCGGCGGACGCTCATGGATGGCGACCTGCCTCGCCAAATCCTAGCGGAAATTCGGGTCAGAGACGATTTTCCCGTCCGAGCGTTCTGGAAATTCGTCTCTGACCCGGATTGTTTACTCGAGGCCGAGCCACCACTGGATCACCTGCTTGAGCAGGAAGCCGAAGATGCCGAAGGCGAGGACGAAGAACAGGACGAAGGTGCCGAAGCGGCCGGCCCTGGATTCGCGGGCGACGCTGATGATGATGAACACCATCAGCAGGATGAAGCCGCCGATGCCCCAGGTGAGGCCGATCTCGGTGATCTGTTCTTCCGTGAAGCCGAAGACGGTGTTTTCCATCGGCTATTCGCTGCGCAGCGGCACGCCGTCGGTGACGACGAGTTCGCGATACGCATGCCAGGTCGCATGCCCGATCACCGGTACTGCGACCAGGAAGCCGATCATCGCGGTGGCGAGCGACAAGGCGATCGCGGCCAGGATCAGCGCGGCCCAGCCGGCCATCGCCACCGGGTTCTCGCCGACCGCGCGTACGCTGGTCAGCAGTGCGCAGCGCAACCCGACGCGCCGGCCGAGCAGCAGCGGTGGCGAGACGGCGGTGATCGCGAACACCAGTGCCGACCCGAGGCCGCCGGCGAGCAGCCAGAGCGTGAACGCGAGATGGCCCTGTCCCACCACGGCATAGCGGATGAACTCCAGCGGCGTGGTGATCGAGGTCTTCACGAAGAGCCAGAACAGCAGCGATGAAGCCAGCACCCAGGCCGTGCCCAGTGCGGTGAGCAGCAGGCCGAGCCCGACCAGCGGTGCGGCGTCGCGGCGCCACGCGCGTGCGGCATCGGCGAGGCCAGGCTGGGCGCCGCGCCCGAGCAGCCGGCTCAGCTCGTACAGGCCGTTGCACAGGATGGGTGCCACCAGCACGAAGCCGGTCACTGCACCCGGCGCGAGCCACCAGGCCTTCGGTGCGAGCAGGATCGCGGCCCAGCCGGCGAGCGCCACCGCTGCGCCATGGGCGAGTCCGGCCATCGGCGTGCGCACGAAGTCGGCCCAGCCCAGGCGCAGCCAGTGCAACGGGCGTGCGATGCCGACGGTGCGTACCGGCAGCGGTGCTTGTGCATAGGGGGCGACGGGATCCATGTGCGGCTCGATGATACGGCCGTCGAGGTGCGTGGAGTCGTTCCTGCGCCAATCATCGTATGCTCCTCCCGGACCGCGTCCGGCTCTGCGTCCTGTCGCCGCGCGCGATCAGCGCGGCAGGCTTTCTCGGCACGGTCGACAAGGATGGGAGGAACAGGCGATGCTGAACGTGAGGCGGGTCGTGGCCCCCGGTCGCGAAGACTTGCAGGTCGACGCGGCATGAACATGGACGTGCGACGCATCCAGGTGGAAGGATCGACCTTCACCTTCCTCGAGAAAGGGGGTGGCCCGGGGCTGGTTCTGCTGCACGGCGTCGGGTCGGGCGCCCGCTCCTGGGCGGGACAGGTCGAAACGCTGTCCCGGCATTGCAGGGTGATTGCCTGGGACACGCCCGGCTATGGCGGATCGACCCCATTGCCGATGGATGCGCCCGGTCCGGATGACTACAGTGATGCGCTGCTCAGGCTGGTCGATGCGCTGGGCATCGACCGGATGCACCTGGTCGGCCATTCGCTGGGCACCATCCAGGCGTTGCGCTTTGCGGTTCGGCACCCGGATCGCATCCTCGGGCTGACGCTGGCCAGCCTGTCCGGCGGACATGCGCGCCTGCCGGAAGGTGAGCGCAACCGGTTGCGCGAAGCGCGACTGTCCGACCTGGCGGTGCTCGGCGTCGCAGGAATGGCGCAGAAGCGCGGGCCGAGGCTGCTCAGTGGCACTGCGACCGACGCGCAGCGCCAGTCTGTGATCGACACCATGTCGTTGCTTCGGCCGGAGGGCTTCACCCAGGCGGTGAAGCTGCTGACCGTGGCCGATACCCGGGCTGACCTGGCACGGTTGCCGTCGTGGATGCCGGTGCAGGTGGTGTACGGCGAACATGATGTCGTCACCCCGCCGGCGTCGATCCTGGAGGTGGCATCCGAGAGGCCGGACATCCCGGTGCAGGTGATCGCCAGCGCCGGGCACGCGTGCTACATCGAACAGCCTGCGGCGTTCGACGCGATCATGCTGGCATTCATGCGCCTTGCGCCGACCCCCGGCGCAGGCTGAGCACAGACCCCATCGTCCGCTCTGGATCCGATGTCGCGTTCAGCGTGATGATGATTCCAATAGCCTGCGAACGCCCGGCATTGACTGAAGCGCCGATGGGCGCCGAATGCAGGACGGGGTACCGCGGTACGAGGGCATCATGATCGTCGACCGTCCGGGGGGCGCTCGGGTAATCTCTGCGCCCATGCAAACCTTTCCTGCGCCTTCCATCTCCAGCATCGATGCCAGGCTGGCCGCCGGGGACCTGCGCATCCCCTCCCTGATCGCCGGTTCGCTCGCGGCCATCGAGCGGCTGAACCCGACCTGGCGGGCGTTCTCCCACCTGGCGGGCGATGCGATGGCACAGGCCGAGGCGCTGCAGGCAGAACTCGACGCGGGCCGCCGACGCGGCCCGCTGCATGGGCTCGCAGTCAGCGTGAAGGGCAACTTCCCGGTGGCCGGCCTGCCCTGGACCGAAGGCACGCGCATGCACGCGTCGCGCATCGCACCGCGCGATGCGCGCATCGTGCAGCAGGTGCGTGCGGCCGGTGGCGTCGTGCTCGGCACCACCACGTTGTCCGAACTCGCGATGTATGGCGTCACCAACGCGTTCGAGCCGATGGGGCTGAACCCCTGGGACATCGAACGCACCGCCGGGGGGTCGTCCACCGGGGCCGGGGTGGCGTCCGCGCTGGGGTTCGCCCAGGTGAACCTCGGTACCGACAGCGGCGGTTCGATCCGCAATCCGGCCTGCCATTGCGGCGGGGTCGGCTTCATGCCGCGCATCGGCGGACTGTCGCTCGAGGGCAAGCCAAACCATTCGCCCAGCCTGTCGAGCGTCGGGTTGATCGGACGCAGCGTGGAAGATGTCGAGACCGCATGGGAGGTGCTGGCCGATTCGCCAGGGGTGCGCCTCGCCGCGCCGCGCCGAAGGCTGCTGGTGCTGCGCGAACTGATCGACACGATGTGCGACGACGAGACGCTGGAACTGTTCGCGGCGGCCTGCGCCCGGCTGGTCGAGGCCGGCTTCGAGCTGGTCGATGGCGACGTGCCGGGATGGATGGCCGGTGAGCATGCGGCCGGCGTCGTGTCCCTGTTCGAGTCGGGCCAGTCGCTGGCCCGGATGGACCTGTCGCTCGCGAGTGACGGCATCCGCCAGCGCGCGCTGAACGCGTCGAAGCTGGATGCGGTCGCGGTGGATGGCGCGCGGGCGGCCTGCGCCGCCCTGCGCCGTGCCATGCCCGTTGCCTTGCAGGCAAACGGCGCCAGCGCGGTCCTCACGCCGACCTGGCCGTTCGCCGCACCCGGCCTCGAC
>JAIENF010000378.1 GCA_019751575.1 Burkholderiales bacterium | reverse complement strand
GGCCCGCACACGCCAGCGTCGAGCGTGATCCGGCCACCACTCTCGGTGGCCTGCAATGCATTCTCGAGCAGGTTCAGCAGGGCCCCGGCCACCGCCTTGCGGTTGCCCTGGACCTGCCGGCCGTCGCTGCGATCGTCGATTTCGAAGCTCACACCCCGTCTGGACATCTGCGGCTCGATCACCTGTGCCAGTTCGCGCAACAGTTCGCCGACCACGAACGGCTCGAACTCGTCTTCATAGCCGCGCACGAAGCGGAGCATATCCTGAATCATCCGCTCGACCCGGCGCAGGCTGTCGCCGGTGCGGTCGGCGAAACGGCTGCGCTCCGCCTCGGGCATGGCGGTACGCCCGAGGTTGCCGGCATAGAGCAGGGCCGTGGCGAGCGGCGTGCGGAGGTTGTGCGCCAGCCGTGCGGCCATCTCGCCCATCGCCGACAGGCGCCGCGCCCGTTCGAGCTGTCCGGTCAGCGCGTGTGCCGCGGTGATGTCGTTCACCAGCGCGATGGACCCACCGTCGGGCAGTTCACTCACCGAGAGACGCACGCGCCGGATATCGGACGCCGGGGTCGAAGCATCCGCGCCGGCGGGCGCCGGCGTCGCCTCGAATTCTTCGGGCGCCGCAGTGGGCCGCAGCACCCCGGCGATCAGGTCGTCCCAGGCCTGTCCGGGATGCGCAGGACCCAGCAGCCGCGTCGCCGCAGGATTGGTGTCGGTCACCCGATGTGCCGCGTCCAGCACCACCACGCCGCCCGGCAGCGCGGACAGCAGCGCCGCCAGCCGGCGCGACAGCGCATCCTTGGCCGCCAGTTGCACGCGCAACTCGCTGTTGGTGGCAGCGAGTTCGCCAGCCAGTTGCTCGACCCGGCCCTGAAGGGCCTGGTAGGCGGTGGTCAGTTCGGCCGATGCCTGGCTGAACAGTGCAAACGCCTCTTCGAGTTGTTCCGGACGGAGGTCTGCCACTCAACACTTCGAAGTCATGTCGGAGGCAGGAGTGTAACGACCCCCGGTGCCGCTGTCGCCGCCGTGTTCGAATCGCGTGCGTGGCTGCCCTGCCCGCGTCCGGTGCGCCCGCCGCAGCCTCGGCTGCGGTCACCGGCCGATGATGTACCGGGCCGCGCGCAGCGCCCGCGAGGGCGCTGGCGACGGCACCCGGCCGAAGCGGATCAACAGCATCGGATAGTTGCGGTCGAGCAGTTGCGCGACGGCCATCCTCGACGCCGGACGCGCGATCGGCTGGTAGAGGAAGCTGGCCCAGACGCCGGCCGCGCGCGCCCAGAGCACCGTCTTCTGGAGCGCCTGGCCGGACCGGAGCCAGTCGAGCGGCGTGTCTCCGTCGGCCCCCAGCACCCCGATCAGCGGCGTCGATTCGATCAGGTCGACGTCCCGGTCCCCGGACAGCGACGGATCCAGGAACGCGCCGAACGGCAGTGCGAACTCGCCGTGGGGGCCGAGCTGCAGCGCGCCCGCGGCCATCGGAGGCACCAGGCGGGCCCCGCGCCGGGTCCATTTCGCCAGTTCAACGCGGTACTTGCGCTGGGTGAGTTGCAGCCGGTCGGCTTCGGCGACGATGGCCGACACTTCCGACTTCGCATCGCTGTCGTCGAAGATGCCCAGCCAGGCCCCCTCGTAACGCGCCTGCTCCTGCATCGCGTCGATCAGGCTCTGCGAGATCGGGGCCGGATCGAACGCGCCGAGGTAGGTGCGGCGCCGGCGGATCGCCTGGAAAAGCACGCGCTCGGAGGCGGGACAGGCAACCGCGCCGTCGAGTTCCACCCGCGCCAGCGGCACTTCGCTGCTGGACAGCGGATCGCCTTCCTTGAGCCATGGCAACAACGTGACTTTCGGCTGCAGCCCGAAGAACCGCAGTGCACAACGCAGGTTGAACAGCGCCGCACCGCAGGCGATCACCAGCGCACGGCCGTCCGGATCGGCGACCGGCAGGCGGCGCGAACGGTCGGCGAAAAGCTCGAGTGCAGCGCCGGTCAGCCGGAAGAACCAGGGCTGCGTGTTGTAGCAGGAGGGCGCGAGCACGGCATAATTGAGGCAGAACTGCAGTCGATCTGCACTCGAACTCGACGCCGGAAAATCACTTTCGCCCACCGACCATGCGTCGGCGTCGAAACGAAAGGGGATCGGGACTGTATCCATCACGTCTAAGGTACCTGCGCGGCGCCACCGCGCCAAAGGCTGCACAGTGTGGTTTCATGTCGGGGAAATCATAGTCCCGGGCCTCCGGGTTGTATCGGCATTCCTCCACGGAAATGTAGCATCCAATGCGCGTCGGGCGCGGCGGCGTGCCCGTGGAAACGCCCGTCCCGTCCCGGCCCGGTCGCCGGCCAGACGACACCCACGGCGCCCGCGCAGGGGATCCTGAATCGACCCGCACACCGCACCGCCCCTGCCCCGGCAGCCCGATCACCGACTGGCAAAAGGTAAATCATCCTTGACTGCCTCACGACCGATTCCAGCAAGCATCCCGATCATCCCCTCGCCGGCCCACATCAAGGCCGCCTGCAGTTCATGCAGCCTGCAGGAACTCTGCCTGCCGGTCGGGCTGTCCCCGCTCGAGATCGAGAGGCTCGACAGCATCATCTCGTCGCGGCAGGCCACCCGGCGCGGATCGTCGCTGTACCGGATCGGCGATCCGTTCCGCAACCTCTATGCGGTGCGCACCGGCGCGTTCAAGACCATCGACCTGTCCGAGGACGGATCGGAGAAGATCACCGGCTTCTACCTGTCGGGCGAGATCCTCGGGCTCGACGCGATCAGCACCGACCGCCAGAACTATGGCGCGGTTGCGCTGGAGGACAGCGAAGTGTGCGTGGTGCCGTTCGAACGCCTCGAGGAACTGCTGCGCGAGATCCCGGCGCTGCAGCACCATTTCCACAAGATCATGAGCCGCGACATCATGCGCGACCAGGGACTGATGCTGCTGCTCGCCGGGATGAAGGCCGATGCACGCCTGAGTGCGTTCCTGATCGGCCTGTCGCAGCGATTTGCCAACCTCGGCTACTCGGCGGTCCGCTTCCGGCTGCGCATGACGCGGGAGGAGATCGGCAGCTACCTCGGCCTGACGCTGGAGACGGTGAGTCGACTGTTCTCGCGTTTCAGCGAACAGGGACTGATCCGCATCGACCGGCGAGAGATCGAGATCCGCGATTTCACCGCCCTGCGGGCGATCATCGACGCGCGCGATTGATTGCATGACGGATTGGATTGCCACCCGGCGGCGCACGCGCTAACCTGAATGCCGACTCAGGAGAGCACCATGGCCCAGTCCAGGACAGGCCGCAGCGCCAATGCCCTCGCGCCGCGGAAGAAGGTTGGATCGGCGGCTGCAACCGCCGCGCGCCCGGCGGCACGCCGGCCGTCCATCATCGAAGGCGAAGCCGGCTTCTACTGGCGCGATTCGGAAACCGACGCGCTGGTCGGTCCCTTCCGCACCCATGCCGCCGCGGTCGCCGACCGCGATTCGCCCGGCCCGGCGTACGACGATCCGGACGACCTTGCGGCGCTTGCAGACGCAGATGCCGTGCACCAGGCCGAGGCGGAGATCGGCATCGAGGACTTCATCGATCCGGACACCGGTGAACCGACGCATGGCTACGAGCCCCACGTCCGGGACGACCACTGACTGCCTCAGCGCAGCACCAGTACCGGCGTACGGCCGTGGGTGAGTACCTTGGTGGTCTCGCTGCCCAGCAACAGCCCCGACAGCCCGCGCCGCCCGTGGGACGCCATCACCACCAGGTCGCAGCGGTGTTTCTTCGCCGCTGCGATGATCGCTTCGTACGGGCTGTCGTGCACGACGAAGATCGCGTCGCAGGGCACGCCCGCCTTGTTGCAGGCCTTCTCCACCGGCGCGAGCACGCGCCGCGCCTGCCGCTCGGTCGCTTCCCGCACGCGCTCCGGAACCAGGTAGTCGGACGGCAGGAACCCTTCGTAGACCATCGGACGATGGACCGGCGCCGCATGGAACGCGACCAGCGACGCGCCCGCCTCGCGTGCGAACTCGACCGCCTGGCGGATCGCCTTGCCCGAGCGCTCCGATCCGTCGACCGGGAACAATATCCTGCTGAACATGCGCCCTCCTCCGTGTATCCGCACAGGCGTCGCCGCCGTCTGATCAGACCGTCCTTGAATAGCGCCCCTCGACCGGGCGTTCACGCAGGTGGCGGTCGAACACCATGCACAGGTTGCGCACCAGGAACCGGCCCCTGGGGGTGACCGTGATCCACTCCGGCCGATCCCCCGGCTCCATCGTCAGCAGCCCCGCCACCTCGAACGCCCGCAGCTCTTCGAGCTCGCGCGCGAAGTAGGATTTGAAGTCGACCAGGTAGGCCTGCTCGATCGACGGCACGTAGAGCAGGAAGTGGCACATCAGGCCCTGGATGATCGTGCGCCGGAGCAGGTCGTCCGCGTCGAGCTCCATGCCGCGCACGACGGGGAGTTCGCCCTTCTCTATCGCCTCGTAGTACGCATCCACCTGGTGGACATTCTGGCTGTAGGACGCGCCGACGCTGCTGATCGCAGAGACCCCGACGCCGATGATGTCGGTGTCCGCATGGGGCGTATAGCCCATGAAGTTCCGGCGCAGCCGCCCCTGCTCCTGTGCGATCGACAGTTCGTCGTCCGGACGGGCGAAGTGGTCCATGCCGATGTATCGATATCCGGCATCGCCGAAGCGGCGCACCGCGTTCTGCAGGATGTCCAGCCGCTCGCCGGCGCTCGGCAGGTCCGCCTCGCAGATCCGCCGCTGCGGCTTGAACAGGTGCGGCAGGTGTGCATAGTTGTAGAGCGCGATACGGTCGGGACCGAGGTCGATCACCTTCGACAGCGTCTCGTCGAAGGTCTCGCGCGTCTGCGCGGGGAGGCCGTAGATGAGGTCGATGTTGATCGACTTGAAGCCCTCCTCGCGCCCGATCCTCACCACCGTCGCCGTCTGTTCCAGCGACTGAACCCGGTTGACCTTCTTCTGCACGACCGGATCGAAATCCTGGACGCCGAGCGACAGCCGGTTGAACCCCATGCCACGCAGGGCCACCACCGTCGATTCATCGGTGAAGCGCGGATCGGCCTCGATCGCGAAGTCGCCTGCGCGGTCCTCGGCCAGCGTGAAGTTCCTGCGGACGCTCCTCATCAGCCGGCGCATCTGGGCCAGCGTCAGGAAGGTCGGGCTGCCACCGCCCCAGTGCAGCTGGTCGACGCGCCGCCCGCCGCCTTCGTACAGTTCGCTCTGCATCTCGAGTTCGCGGTCGAGGTGGTCGAGGTAGGGGATGGCGCGCGTGCGGTCGCCGGTCACCACCTTGTTGCAGGCACAGTAGAAGCAGACCGTGCGGCAGAACGGCACATGGACGTAGAGCGACAGCCCCCGATGCTGCCCACCCAGGTGGCGCCGCTGCACATGCACCGCATACTGCTTCGCGGTGAAGTTGCTGTCGAAGCGGTCGGCCGTGGGATACGACGTGTAGCGCGGCCCCGGACGATCGAGGCGCTGCACGAGGATGGGATCGAAACCGAGGTCGGGCATGGGCAGTCTTTCCGCTGGGGCTCGCACCGACCACCATCGCCAACCCTGGGATCGCTGCCGTCGGCGCGGATCGCAACGATGGATCGAGTTTCAGGCGAAGCCGTCGCGCCCGTGTTGATCCACGTCAAATGCGAGGGTCTTCGACGCCAGCATCTGCCGCAGCCGCGGCGTGGTGGTGGTGCGCATGCGGGTCGGCCCCGGTCATCAACGCCTGTCCGAAAAGCACAAGCCCGTACAGGCCGAACACGCACACCGCGAATCCGGCGGCCATGCGGGCGCGCGGCGAGCGGACGATCGTGCGGAAGCGCGACAGCCAGAACCCGACTGCGAGCAGGTTGGGCAGGGTGCCCAGCCCGAACGCGGCGAGCACGGCGGCCCCGTGCGCCGGGCTGCCGGTGGCCATCGCGGTGGCCAGCATCGCGTAGACCAGGCCGCAGGGCAGGAAGCCCCAGATCGCACCGAGGGCGGCGGCACGCGGCACCGTTCCCGCCGGCAGCAGCGGCCGCGCGATCGGCTGCAGCCTGCGCCACAGCCCGGCACCCAGTGTTTCGACATGGCGCACGGCCGGCGCGAGGCCCG
>JAIENF010000704.1 GCA_019751575.1 Burkholderiales bacterium | reverse complement strand
GCGGTGTGCGGGGTCACCAGCACGTTCCGGAAGCCCAGCAGTTCCTCGTCGTCGCGCGCCGGCTCCTCGTACGGCGTGTCCAGGCCCAGGCCGCCCAGATGGCCAGACCGGAGGGCGGCGATCAGCGCGTCGCGATCGACCAGTTCGGAGCGCGACGTGTTGATCAGGATGGCACCCTTCTTCATCGCGGCGATGCGGGCCGCGTCCATGAAGCCGCGCGTGCTGTCGCCATGCGGCAACTGGATGCTCAGCCAGTCGCTGTCCGCGAGCAGCCGCTCGAGCGGGGCGTACTCGATCGACAACGCCGCTTCATCGGCGGCATCCAGCCGGGTGCGCTGGAAGTAGAGCACGCGCATGCCGAAGGCGGCCGCGCGTGGCGCGAGTTCGCGCCCGATCTCGCCCATGCCCAGGATGCCCAGGGTGTCTCCGTGCAGGATGCGCAGGCCACCGATGCCGGCCCAGTTCGAGTTCGCCGTGTGCCGGCGATCGTAGGTGCGCGGCTCGAAGCCCGCCTCGCGCAACTGGCGCAGGCTGATCCGTCCCATCACTTCCGGCAGGCGCTTTGCCAGCGCCAGCATCAGCGTCATCGTGTGCTCGGCGCAGGCAATGTTTGCGCGCCGGCGCACGCCGAGCACCGGCAGCCCGCGCGCGGCACAGGCGGCCGCATCGATGTTGCGCAGGACCTTGCCGTACTTCTGCACCGCCTGCAGCCTCGGGGCGCGGGCGAGTTCGTCCGGGCCGACGTGGAACGATTCGGTCACCAGCACGGTGGCCTCCGGCAACGCCGCGTCGAGCGCGGCCTTCGAGCCTGCCAGCAGCACGCGCGCCGGGTAGAGCGGTCCGGCCGCCGCCCGTGCCCGGGCCAGCCAGCCATCGAAGTCGGACAGGTCGAGCGACAGGAAGTGCCTGAACGCCTCGACCCGCGCCGGGTCGCAGGCCGGATCGAGGATCACCTGCAGCAGACGCGGGAATGGATCGTCTTCCACGACGACGACGTGTGCGCCCGGTGCGACCGGGCCTGCGCCTGCAGTGGCGCCCTTCGTTGCGATGTCCATCGGTTCAGTTCCCTTCGGCGCTGGCGGGCGCGTTGTCCGGATGCCATTGCCCGCGGCGCATGCGGGTGATCTTGACGCTCTTGAACAGGCCCGCCTTGCGGAAGGGTTCGTTGGACGAGAACGCCTCGGCATCGGCGAGCGACGGCACGTTGAGGATCAGCACGCTGCCGAGCCGGGTCGAGCCGTCCTCGGCCAGCGTCGCCCCGCCGAGCACCAGCTTGTCCTTGTGCTGCTCGAGGTATGCGAAGTGCTGCGCCTTGACGCGCTCGCGGATCGCGAGGCTGTCCGCGCCGTCTTCCTGGTAGATGATGTAGAGCATGCTTCGGTTCCCGACGGAGGAGGTTGGGGGGCGGCAGGGCGGCGGGGTCAGGTGCCGGCGGTGCCTTCGACATCGATGCGCAGCGCGCGCGCCACGCGCGTGTGCATGTTGTAGGCGCTGATCAGCACGGTGAGCTCGACCAGTTGCCGGTCATCGAAATGCCGGCGCATCGCCTCGCAGGCGGCCTCCGAGGGCTCGATGTCGCGGGTGATCCCGTCCGCCCAGGCGAGCACCGCGCGCTGTGCGTCGGAGAACAGGCTGCTGGCCGTCCAGTCGGCGATGGCGGCCACCTGGGCCTCGCTGAGGCCCGCCTTCAGCGCGTGCGTCGGGCCGTGCACCTTGAACTGGTAGTCGGCCCCGTTGAGCACCGAGACGCGCAGGATCGCGAGTTCGTTGAACGCGGCGGGCACTTCCGTCCGGTAGCGCACCGCGGTATTGAAGTCGAGCCAGGCACCGGCGACCGGCGGGCTGTTGAGCAGCACCTTGTACAGGTTGATCAGCTTCCCGCCGCGCGCCGCCTTCAGGTGCGAAATGAGCGGCGCAAGTGCGGTGTCGTCTTCCCGGATCAGGGGTACGCGGGCCATGCGATTCCTCGGGGTGGGCACATCGGATGTGGTGGTTGCAGGACATCGCCGATCGCCTGCGCGATCGAGCAACCGAGCGCCCGAGGAAGTCGGTCGGGCCACCGGGCCGCGGCCGGCGAGGCGCGCAAGTATAGCGGTCGGCGGGATGCGGCAGAACGTGGCTCGAATGCCCTGCCGCACCGCCGTTCAGGGGCCGGGCCTGCCGTAACCCCCGCCGCCCGGCGTCTCGATCACGAAGATGTCGCCCGGCTGCATCGGGGTCGAGTCGCAGCCCTCCAGGGCCTCGATGCTGCCGTCCACCCGCCTGACGCTGTTGCGGCCCGGCTGGCCCGGCTCGCCGCCGGCCATGCCGTACGGCGGCACGCGACGCCGGCCCGACAGGATGGCGGCCGTCATCGGCTCCAGGAAGCGCATCTCCCGAAGCGCGCCGTCGCCCCCCCGCCAGCGGCCGCGTCCGCCGCTGCCCCGGCGGATCTCGAAACGCTCCAGCCGGACCGGGAAGCGCCATTCCAGCACTTCCGGATCGGTCAGCCGGGAGTTGGTCATGTGGGTCTGAACCACGGCGGTCCCGTCGAAGCCGCGTTCGACGCCATCGCCTCCCGTGCCCGCCGTGCCCGCGCCGGAGCCCCCGGACACCGTCTCGTAGTACTGGTATCGATCGTTGCCGAAGGTGAAGTTGTTCATCGTGCCCTGCGCCGCGCCGATCACGCCGAGCGCGCCGTACAGCGTGTCGGTCAGGCATTGCGAGGTCTCGACGTTGCCCGCGACGACCGCCGCCGGATAGCGTGGCCGCAGCATCGACCCTTCCGGGATCACCAGGTCGATCGGCTTCAGGCAACCGGCATTGAGCGGGATGTCGTCATCGACCAGGGTACGGAACACGTAGAGCACCGCGGCGATGCACACCGCGGACGGCGCGTTGAAGTTGTTCGCGAGCTGTCCCGAGGTGCCGGTGAAGTCGATCTTCGCCCGGCGCGCCGCATGGTCGATGGTGATCGCGACGCGGATCATCGCGCCGTGGTCCATCTCGCAGCAGAAGCTGCCGTCGGACAGCGTGTCGATCACGCGCCGGACGGCCTCCTCGGCGTTGTCCTGCACATGGTCCATGTAGGCATGCACCACGTCCAGCCCGAACTGCCGGACCATCCGCTCGAGTTCCAGCACGCCCTTCTGGTTCGCCGCGATCATCGCCCGCAGGTCCCCCAGGTTCTGCTCGACATTGCGCGAGGGATACTCCCCCGACAGCAGCAGCGCGCGCGTCTCGTCCTCGCGCAGCCGTCCCTGGTCGACCAGCAGGAAATTGTCGATCAGCACGCCTTCCTCCTCGACGCGCGTGCTGTCGGGCGGCATCGAGCCCGGTGTGATGCCGCCCACGTCGGCGTGGTGTCCGCGCGAGCCTACGTAGAACAGGATGCGCGGCGCGGCGGCCGAGCCAACGGCTCCAGGCTGGCCGGCGGTGTCGAACACCGGCGTGATCACCGTGATGTCCGGCAGGTGGGTGCCGCCGTGGTAGGGGTCGTTCAGCATGAACACGTCGCCCGGGCGCATCCGTCCTGCGTTGCGCTCGATCACCGCCTTCACGCTCTCGCCCATGGAGCCGAGGTGCACCGGCATGTGCGGCGCATTGGCGATCAGCTGCCCGTGCGGGTCGAACAGTGCACAGGAGAAGTCGAGCCGCTCCTTGATGTTGACCGAGCAGGCGGTGTTGGCGAGCGTCAGCCCCATCTGCTCGGCGATCGCCATGAACAGGTTGTTGAAGATCTCGAGCATCACCGGGTCGGCGCTGGTGCCGATCGCGGTGCGCGCAGGCCGTTCCACGACACGCTCGAGCAGCAGGTCGCCGGAGGCGCGGATCTGCGCACGCCAGCCGGGCTCGACCACGGTGGTGCCGTTGGCTTCGGCGATGATCGCCGGGCCGTCCACCCGGGCGCCCGAGGCCAGCGCGTCGCGCGCGAACACCGGTGTGTCGTGGTGGCGGCCGTCGCTGAACATGCGCACCGTGGTCAGCGGCCGGCCTGCCCCGGCCGCGCGCGGCTCGGGCGCGGGGGAGGGCGGGCGCGCATCGGGGGCCGCCCCGGTGCCGCCGATGGCCTCGACCGTGATCGATTCGACGACCAGGTCGCGCCCGGGCATCAGGAAGCTGTAGCGGCTGCGATAGGCTTCATCGAAGCGCAGGCGCAGTTCCGCCGCGCTGCCGGCCTCGACCGGCAGCGACGTGTCGGTGCCGGCATAGCGCAGATGCACGCGGCGGCGGTCGACGATGCTGGCTGCGTCGACGCCCTGGCTGGACACCTCGGCGCGTGCCAGCGCGGCAAGGCCGGCGAACCGGCGCTGCAGTTCATCCATCAGCGCATCGGAGAGCACCGCCTCCACCGTCGCTTCGCGGATCGTCGTGATGTCGGCGAGGCCCATGCCGTAGGCCGACAGCACGCCTGCATACGGATGGATCAGGATGCGCCGCATGCCCAGTGCATCCGCGACCAGGCAGGCATGCTGTCCGCCGGCACCGCCGAAGCAGGCGAGCGTATAGCCGGTGACATCGTGGCCGCGCTGCACGGAGATCTTCTTGATCGCATTCGCCATGTTCTCGACGGCGATGCGCACATAGCCCTCGGCGACGGCTTCCGGCGAACGCTCGATGCCGCTCGCGCGCGAGATCTCCGCGGCGAGCGCGGCGAACCGCGTGCGGACGGCGCCCTCGTCGAGTGGCTGGTCGCCGTCCGCCCCGAACACGGCGGGAAAGAAGGCCGGCTGGACCTTGCCCAGCATCAGGTTGCAGTCGGTGATCGTCGCCGGGCCACCGCGCCGATAGCAGGCGGGGCCGGGATTCGCCCCCGCCGAATCGGGGCCCACGCGCAGCCGGGTACCATCGAAGTGCAGGATGGAGCCTCCGCCTGCCGCGACGGTATGGATGCTCATCATCGGCGCGCGCATGCGCACGCCGGCGACCAGGGTGTCGAACGCCCGCTCGAACTCGCCGGCATAGTGGGAGACGTCGGTCGAGGTGCCACCCATGTCGAAGCCGATGATCCGGTCGAAGCCCGCGGCGGCGGCGGTGCGTACCGCGCCGACGATGCCACCGGCAGGCCCGGACAGGATGCTGTCCTTGCCCTGGAACAGCGCGGCATCGGTCAATCCGCCGCTCGATTGCATGAACATCAGCCGCGCACCGGCAGATCCAGCGCCTTCGCCCGCCGGCTGGCGGTCGGCCGTGCCCAGTTCGGTGGCGACCCGGTCGACATACCGGCGCAGGATCGGCGACAGGTACGCATCGACCACGGTGGTGTCGCCGCGGGCGACCAGCTTCATCAACGGGCTGACCTCGTGCGAGACCGAGACCTGCGTGAAGCCGGCTTCGCGTGCCAGCCGCGCCACCTCGCGTTCATGGGACGGCTCGCGATAGGCATGCATCAGCACGATCGCGCAGGCACGGAACCCTTGTTCGAATGCTTCGCGCAACGCGGCGCGGGTGGCCTCGACATCGAGCGGCGTGACCGTTTCGCCGCGCGCGCCGAGCCGTTCGTCGATCTCCCAGGCTGCCGAATACAGCAGTTCAGGCAGCACGATGTGCCGGTCGAACAGGCGAGGCCGGTTCTGGTAGCCGATCCGCAGCGCATCGCGGAAGCCACGCGTGATGAACAGGCAGGTCGGCTCGCCCTTGCGTTCGAGCAGTGCATTGGTGGCGACGGTGGTCCCCATCTTCACCGCCTCGATGCGCTCGCCGGGCAGCGGCTTGCCGGGCGGGACGTCGAGCAGTGCGCGGATGCCGGCGATCGCGGCATCGGCATAGCGCTCGGGATTCTCGGACAGCAGCTTGTGGGTGACCAGGCTGCCATCGGGGCGACGGGCCACGATGTCGGTGAAGGTGCCGCCCCGGTCGATCCAGAACTGCCAGCGTGCGCTCATCTCGGGTCCTTCGTCGCTCGGTCGATCGGAACGGCTGCCGGCGTGGCAGCCGGGAGTGCTCAGTCGGTGGCGCCGGCCAGGACGCGGCCCCAGCGCGCGTCCGGCGCGATCCGCACGCGGTCGACCGCCGAACGCAGTGCGCTGGCGGTGGTCGACAGGATGTTCAGCAGCACCGGGCGATCGTACTTCGCCTCGAGCAGGGGCACCGCGTGGATCGCGAACCACAGCCCGCCCGGCATCAGC
>JAIENF010000738.1 GCA_019751575.1 Burkholderiales bacterium | reverse complement strand
CCGACATGGCGCCGATCGCGCGCGCGATCGTCGCCGCCCGGCCCGACCGCGTGGTCTGGGGTTCGAACTGGCCGCACCCGAACCTGTTCGCGCCGGCACGCGTGCCCGACGACGGCATGCTGATCGACGCGCTCGCGGGATGGCTGCCGGACGCCGGGGTCAGGCAGCGGGTGCTGGTGGACAATCCGGCGCAGCTGTACGGTTTCCCGGTACGCGCCTGATCATCGATCAGGCGCTTCAGCGACGGAAGTCGTCGAGCCGCCGTGCCGGCACGCCATCGGCGGTCGCGACCACCCGGGTCACCGGCCGCGTGCTGCCGAAGGTCGGGATGAAGGCCGAGTGCTTGCCGGCGCCACCGGCCACGAACACCATGAATTCCTCGGGCGACTGCGCCATCGGCACCAGCGCGTCCAGGCCGGCGGTGGCAAAGCGTTCGGGGAACCGCTTGCGCAGCCGCCGCTCGATGTTCTCGTCTGAGAACCGTCCGAGCGGCAGCCTGGCATGCTCGTACAGGTACGCCTTCACGGCCTGCTTGGTGTAGCCGCCGTCGGCAAGGGTCCGCGCATGTTCAGGACCGATCGCGACGACCGGCACGGACGGGTGATAGGCGTTGTTCGCGCCGGTGATCGCGACCGTCCCGGCGATCGACTTCAGCACGCCGATCGCGGTCGTGCTCTCGTGGTCGTTGATGTTGTGCGGGCCTTCGGCGGCGACCACGGTGACCGTGGTCACCTCGGCGGGCAGGCCGAGTTCGACGCGCAGCGGCTCCCAGGGGCTGTGCGCTTCGTTCTCGGAACAGCAGTAGGCGAACTTGGCCGGCGTCCCCTGCGTCGCCATGTCGCCGATGCCCGGGATCGCACCGCCGATGTTCACCAGGGCGAGACGTACCGCGCGGCCGATGGTCGCGTTCGCCGGATAGCCCTGGCCGAAGGCGTTGTTGCCGCCATGGATGCCGGCTTCAACGGCGAGCGGTCCGCCGAACAGCAGCAGCGGCGTGCACGGATGCGTGGTCGCCTGGATGCCGTACAGGTTGAACTCCGGCGCGTTCAGCGCGTCGAACGCGGCCAGCACCAGCGGAAAATGCGCGGGCTGCAGCCCGGCCATCACCGCGTTCGCCGCGATCCGTGCCGGGGTGGCGGGCGCGTAGCGCGGCGGCACCGTCATGAACGGTTCGTCCCACGGGCGGTCGCAGTACGCGAGCATCGCCTCGACCCGTTCGGACGTGGGCGGGATCACCGGCAGGCCGTCGCTCCAGCCGCGCGCGAGGAACAGCGACTGGATGGCCTCGAGCCCATCGTCGCAATCGATGGTGCAGCCCGGTGTGTCGAGCCAGTTCGTCAGTCTGCTCATCGTGCCCCTCCCTTGATCCACTCGAGCAGCGGTGCGAAGGCAAGGTCGGCACGTTGCTCGACTTCCTCGCGCGACAGGCCGCCGATCGGGTGCGGGACCACGAACAGCGGCAGGTCCGGCATGCCGAGCGCCCGGCATTGACCCCTGGCGAGGCCCTCGAACAGGGTCGTGCAGACAACCGCGCTCGGCTTGCCGCGCCGGCGAAGTTCAACGGCGTCGTGGACACTCCACGACGTGCACGACCCTCAGTCGCCCATGGCCGAGACGACGCAGTCGGTCTCCTGTGCGAGGCGGGCGAGCACCTGGTCGGTGGCCGGCAGCGAAGACGTCGGCTTGCGCGCGCCGACCACCGCGGAGAGCGGGATCTCGGCGCGCAGGCGTTCGACCAGCGAGGCGAGCAGGTGGTCGGCATTGCCCTTGCTGTTGTCGAGCACGCCGAGCCTGAGCATCGCGCCCGGTCCTGCCCCGGTCGGTGCCACCGCGCCCGGTGCAACGTCGACGGATGCCGCGTGCGCGCCGACCGCGGTCGGTGCCGCGCCGGCCAGTTCCTCCGGAACCACGAGCCTGATCATTGCCATGTCGATGTCCCTCGCACTCAATCCAGCTTGATGTTCACGGCCTGCTTCACCTTGGTCCACTTCACCATCTCGTTGCGCATGCGCAGGGCCAGCGCCTCCGGCGTGCTGCGCAGCGGCTCGGAACCGAGACGTTCGAACGCCTCGCGCACGGAGGGCTGGGCCAGCGTGTCGTAGGCCGCCTTCCAGATCCGCGCCACGATCTCCTTCGGCGCATTGGCCGGCAGGAACACCCCGGTCCAGGTCTCGACCTCGTAGCCACGCACGCCGGCTTCCTCGATCGTCGGGATCTCCGGCAGCAGCGCGGAGCGCTTGCTCGTGGTGAGCGCGAGCGCGCGCAGCCGGCCCGCCCGGACGTGCGGCGACGACGTCGACAGCTGGTCGAACATCAGGTCGGCATGGCCGCCGACGAGGTCGACCAGCGCGGGGCCGCTGCCCTTGAACGGCACGTGGATGAACTTGACGCCGGCCTCGATCTGGAAGATCTCGTTGGCGATGTGGGTGGTCGAGCCGATGCCGGCCGAGGCCACGGCGAGCCTGCCCGGCTGCTTCTTCGCCAGCGCGATGAGCCCGGCAATGGTCTTGACCGGGACCGACGGGTGGACCGTCACCACCAGCGGCGTGATCGACACCAGCGTCGTCGGCGTGAAGTCGCGCAGTGGGTCGTAGGAGACGTTGGTGCCGAACACGGGGTTGATGGTCAGCGAGCCGCTCGATCCGAGCAGCAGCGTGTATCCGTCCGGTGCCGACTTGGCGGCCACCTCCGCGCCGATGCGGCCGCCCGCGCCGGACCGGTTGTCGACCACCACCGGCTGGCCGAGCGCCTGTGACATGCCCGGTGCGATGGTGCGCGCGGTCAGGTCGATGTTGCCCCCGGGTGCGAACGGCACGATGAGACGCAGCGGCCGGTCCGGGAACTGGGCCTGTGCCGCGGCTGCGACCACCAGCGCCGCCAGTGCTGCACCGGCGCGCAGGCCGTCCGTTGCCAGCGCTTCTCGCGGCGAGTGTGATGAAGCCATGGTCTTCCTCCTTGATGATGAGCGGATTCATTTCCGCTTCGAGTACCCCGGGCAATGCAGGATCGCGGGGCCGATAGTGCAGGATTTTGCAATGTCGCGGTCCCGGAACGTGACTGCCTGGCAGCGCTCAAGGCACGGCGTGCGCGCGGTACGGCCGCGCCGATGCGCGCAGGCGCTGCCAGTTGTCGACGAAGGCGCCGGCCAGCGCCACGTTGCCGCGCATCACCAGCACGTTCTCGGCATTGCGCCGCTGCGCCGAGTAGGTGAAGTTGTAGCTGCCGGTGACGAGCACCGCCGCCGGCGTTCCGGCATCGATGATCATCACCTTGTTGTGCGCGCTCGCGCGCTTCGCATCGAGCCAGACGGGGATGCCGTTGCGCACGAGGTCGGTCAGTACGCTTCCGTCGAGTTGCCGGTCCTGGCGCTCGTCCGCCAGTACCTCGACGCGCACGCCGCGCTGGTGGGCATCGACCAGCGCGCGCGCGATCCGCTTGTGGGTGAAGCTGAATGCCTTCACCAGCACCTGCTGCCGGGCCTGTCCGATCACGCCGATCAGGATCTCGTCGACCGGGTCGCCCGGCGTGAACGCGACCTGCACCGTGCCGGTGGCGGCGAACAGGCGCGACTGGCCGGGCGGGGCCTCGCCCGCCGCGGCCGGTTGCCCGCCGGCCAGCATCAGCAGGGCGATCAGCTGCGTGAGTGGCAACAGCGTCGCACGCAGGGACATTGCCTGCCTCAGGACTTCGCGCGTTCCAGCACCGCGGCGAAGAACCCGTCCGTGCCATGGCGATGCGGCAGCAGCTCGAGGTACGGTCCGGTATCGAGCGCGATGCCCAGGCCGGCCAGCACCTCGTTCGCCGGACGCAACGCGAACGCCGGATTCGCCGCGAGGAAGGCCTCGACCACGAGGCGGTTCTCTTCTTCCAGCAGGCTGCAGGTGGCGTAGACGATGCGGCCCCCCGGCTTGAGCAGCCGGGCTGCACTGGCCAGGATCGCCGACTGCTTGGCCGTCATCTCGGCCACTGCAGATTCCGGCTGCCGCCACTTCATGTCCGGATTGCGGCGCAGCGTGCCCAGGCCGGTGCAGGGCGCATCGACCAGCACGCGGTCGATCTTGCCGGCGAGGCGCTTGACGCGTGCGTCGACTTCGCTCGACAGCAGCTGTGGATGCACGTTCGACAATCCGCTTCGCCGCAGCCGGGGCTCGAACGCCTTCAGCCGCCGCTCGGACACGTCGAACGCATAGAGGCGCCCGGTCGACTGCATCAGCGCGCCCAGTGCCAGCGTCTTGCCGCCGGCCCCGGCACAGAAGTCGACCACCATCTCGCGCCGCTTCGGCGCGACCAGCTGGGCAAGCAGCTGGCTGCCTTCGTCCTGCACCTCGATCGCGCCCTGCTCGTACAGGGGATCGCGGCCGAGGTTGGGCCGGCCTTCGATGCGCAGGCCGAACGGCGAATACTGCGTGGCGCGCGCGTCCATCCGCCGCGATTGCAGTTGCGCGATCGCCGCCTCGCGGTCGATCTTCGCCGGGTTGACCCGCAGGTCGAGCGGGGCCGGCTGGTTGAGCGCAGCGACCAGCTGCGCGGTCTCGGCGGCCCCGAAGCGCGCGTGCAGACGATCGTAGAGCCAGTCCGGGATGTCCAGTGCGGCACCGGCCGACAGCGCGGACGGATCCATCGCATGCGTGGTCGCCAGCCATTCGCTGTCGTTGCGGCCGATCACCGGCTCGAGCGCGCGCGCCGACAGTCCGAACACGGTGGTCAGCGCGACCAGCACCAGTCGGCGCGGCGTGGGCGCCAGGGCTTCGACGGACGCGGGCGCTGCGATGCCTGCAGCGGCGAAGGTGGAGGCGTCGATGGAGGGGACGGTGGCAGCGCCCGGCGCACCCGCAGCCGGTTCGGCGGCCGCCGCCGGTGCCGTCACGCTCGCCCGGGCATTCAGCGTGCGCCAGCGGCGCAGCACCGTGTACATCACTTCGGCGGCGAACGCACGGTCGAGCGGGCCGAGTTCGCGCCGGGTGCGGAAGAACTGGTGCAGCACCTGGTCGGCGGGCAGCGCGAAGGTCGATGCGAGGCTCAGCGCCTGGGTGGCTGCGTCGATGCGCAGCGGGTTGGGGGAGGGCAGTGCATCCATCGAAGAAGGGCCGATCGCGAACAGGGGACAGAAACGGGAACCGCAGGAGCGGGAACAGGGGTGGGGCGGACGACCCGGGAGGAAGCGCTCGGCCGGGGTTCGCGTGCGGGATGCGCGGTCAGTCCCGCGCGAGCCGCACCGTATCGAGGGTCGCGCTGGTCACGCGTCCGTTGCGGTCGGTCCAGCGGATGCGCACCGGCAGGAACGGTCGATCGGTCGCCAGCCACATATCGTAGCCTTCGTCGCCGGCTTGTGCGCGAACGCGCCTCAGGTGCCATGCGCGCCAGTTCCCGGCCGGGGTTTCGACCACCTCCTCCCCGACGCGTTCGTACGTCTGCACGTAGAGCCTGCGCCCCGTGGTCAGCAGCACCTCGCGCCTGCCGTCGCCGATCGGCACGAACGCGAACTGCAGGATCAGAGACAGCGTGTCCTGCGTGCCGTCGCCGAGCGCGGCGGTCTGCTGGGCGTCGGGATAGCCGAAGGTGATCTGCTTGCCGGCCCAGTCGAAGCGCGCGAACTCATTGCGCGCCTTCGGGCCGCGGTCCATCGAGAACGCGTCCGGTCTCAAGCCGTCCGGGGTGATCCGCCCCTCGCTCATCTGGACCACGCGCACGCGTCGCAGCAGGCCGACCAGCCCCGTTGTCTCGGCGCTCAGGCTGAGCCGGTAGGCAGTCTCGCTTGCTTCCCAGGCATAGGTCGCACGACCGACCGGGGTTGGCGGCGAGCCGATGCTGACCGCGTAGTCGAGACGGCCGCTGCTGGGAAAGCGGACGCTGGCCGGGGGCGGCGCCGCTGCGGCGGCCACCGTGGGCAGCGGCCTGGATGCATCGTCGGCTGCTGCTGCTCTTTGTCGCCTGGCATTGTTTTGAATCGATGCGATGCGGCGGCGCTCTGAGAGAAGGATAGAGGGACAGAGCTGCTCGTGCGTCGGCGAGATGAGAGAGAGCGAGCTAGATAGCAGAGAAAGAGAGGGAGAGAGAGAGCAAGAGTTCAACCTCTCT
>JAIENF010000198.1 GCA_019751575.1 Burkholderiales bacterium | reverse complement strand
GTCGGGTTGAACGCGCCCTCGGCGATGAACTTCTTCCACTCCGGCGTCTCGCGCACCTTGCGCATCAGGGCGACGAAGTATTCGCGCTGCGCCGGCGTCACGCCGCCGGGCATGAAGATGCCGCGCAGCATCACGTAGTCGGTGGGGACGCCGGCCTCGCGACAGGTCGGGATGTCGTTCCACGACATCGTTTCGGTGACGCGCGCCTTGTAGGGCATGCGCTCGTCGTCGAACACGCACAAGGGGCGCAACCCGCCCGCGCGCCACTGCGCGACCGCCTCGATGGGATTGTTCACGGTGGCGTCGACATGGCCGCCGACCAGCTGGGTGGCCACCTCGCCGCCGCCCTTGAACGGGATGTAGGTGAACTTCACCTTCGCGGCACGCTCGATGCCGACCGTGATGATCTGGTCTTCCTGGCGCGCGCCGGTGCCGCCCATGCGCGCCTTGCCGCCGGCCGCACGCACCTGTTCGATGAACTCGGCTGCCGACTTCGCCGTGTTCTTCGCGTTCACCCAGAGCACGAACTGGTCGAGCGCCATCATGCTGACCGGCGTGAACTCGGTCCAGTCGAAGGTGCCGGTGGACAGCCCGGTCGTGAACAGGTTCGACAGGGTGATCACGATCTTGTGCGGATCGCCCTTGGCACTCTTGATCTCGAGGAAACCCTCGGCACCCGCACCGCCGCCCTTGTTGACGACGATGATCGGCTGCTTCATCAGGTTGTTCTTCTGGATGATGCCCTGGATGAAGCGCGCCATCTGGTCGGCGCCCCCGCCGGTCCCCGCCGGGACGATGAATTCGACGGTGCGCGTGGGCTCCCAGGCCTGGGCCTGCGCCAGGCCGGCCGCGCCGGCGAGCACCAGCGCCGACGACAACGCTGAAAACCAGCGGCGCAGGGGAAACGAAACACCGGCAGCACGGGCCGGAAGACTCGACTGTTCCATGGCACTCCTCCTTGGGTCAGGACCTCCCCTGCCACCGGTCGCGATGCGCCGGTGTTTCTGTCGGGGACTGGGTGTCGCAGCATCTCACTGCTTATACCGCGCAAACGGCATCGCTGTCGCTGCCGTCAATCATCAGCCCGCAATAAAAAACAGACCGATGTCGCCTGCCGATCGGGGCGAGCCCCGATCTCTGGACCGGCCGGCAGAAGCCGGCCGGCCAATCCGTCAATGCTTGGATTCTCCCGGTGCCAGTTCGGCTACCCGCGCCGACTTCGCCGCCGCCGCCGCGCGCGCCAGATACCAGCCGATGCCCATCACCAGCGCGGCACCCGTTGCCGGCAGCACGTACTCCGCCCACGGCCAGTGGGTGGCGACCCATTCCTTCACCGCGACATCATGGATGGCCATGCCGGCCGCGATCCAGCCGAGCAGTCCGCCACCGAGGATGATGATCCAGGGGAACCGGTCCATCAGCTTCAGCACCAGCGTGCTGCAGTAGACGATGATCGGGATGCTGACCAGCAGGCCGAACACGATCAGCGCCCAGCTGTCCTTCGCCGCGCCCGCCACCGCCAGCACGTTGTCCAGGCTCATCACCAGGTCGGCAATGATGATCGTCTTGATCGCCCCGACCAGAGAATCGCTGGCATCGATCTCGTGCCCACCGTCGCCTTCGTTCGGCAGCACCAGCTTGATCGCGATCCAGGCGAGCAGCACCGCACCGACGATCTTCAGGTACGGGATTGACAGCAGGGTGACCGCAAAGATGGTCAGGATCACCCGCAGGGTGATGGCACCGGCAACGCCCCAGATGATTCCGAGCTTGCGCTGCTTCTCGGGCAGGTTGCGGCAGGCCAGTGCGATCACGACGGCGTTGTCGCCGCCCAGCAGGATGTCGATCGCGATGATCTGCAGGACCGCCACCCAGAATTCAGGACTTCCAAACTCCACCGAACACCTCCCTCAAGGCTCAGTTTTTCAGGTGCCCCCGTGCGGGCCCTGCGGCACCCGCCCCCGGGCTCCGCAGTTGACAGGGCCGTTGCTGCAATCGCAACAACGGCCCCTTGTGTCCGCCAGATGATACCTAACGCAGCGACGGCCGGCCACCCGACCGGCGCCCGCGTCATGGCCTAGAACAGCCCGATGACCTTGCCATCGTCGGTGATGTCGATCTTTTCCGCCGAAGGCACCTTCGGCAGCCCGGGCATGGTCATGATGTCGCCGCAGACCATCACCACGAATTCCGCGCCCGCGGCCAGCCGCACCTCTCGAACGTTCACCACGTGCCCGCTCGGCGCACCGCGCAGGCTGGCGTCGGTCGAGAACGACGACTGGGTCTTCGCGACGCACACCGGATAGTGGCCGTACCCGGCCTCCTGCAGCTCCTTGATTCGGTTGCGGACCTTGGTGTCGGCGGTCACGTCGGACGCACCATACACCTTGGTCGCGATCTTCTTCATCTTGTCCCACAGCGTGTCGGCGTCGTCGTAGACGAAGGTGGGCTTCGACGGCTGGTCGCACAGGTCGACGACGATGCGCGCCACTTCGGCCGCACCCTTGCCGCCATCGGCCCAGTGCGTTGCCACCACCACCTTCGCACCCAGCTTGCCGATGCGGTCGGACAGCAGCGCCATCTCGGCGTCGGTGTCCGCGGTGAACCGGTTGATCGACACCACGCAGGGGATGCCGTAGACATCCTTCACGTTCTTCACGTGGCGCTCGAGGTTGGCCAGGCCTTTCTCGAGTGCGGGCAGGTTTTCCTTGTTCAGGTCTTCCTTGCCGACGCCGCCATGGTGCTTCAGTGCACGCACGGTGGCGACGATCACCGCCGCATCGGGCATGATCCCGGCCTTGCGGCACTTGATGTCGAGGAACTTCTCGGCGCCCAGGTCGGCACCGAAGCCTGCCTCGGTGACCACGTAGTCGACCAGCTTCAGCGCGGTCTTGGTGGCGATCACGGTGTTGCAGCCGTGCGCGATGTTCGCGAACGGACCACCGTGGATGAACGCCGGGTTGTTCTCGAGCGTCTGCACCAGGTTCGGCGCCAGCTGGTCCTTCAGCAGCACGGTCATCGCGCCATGGGCCTTCAGGTCGCGCGCGCGCAGCGGCTTGCCGTCGCGGGTGTAGCCGAACACGATGTTGCCCAGCCGTTCCTTCAGTTCCTTCACCGAATTGGACAGGCAGAAGATCGCCATGACTTCGGACGCCACGACGATGTCGAAGCCGTCCTCGCGCGGATAGCCGTTGGCGGTGCCGCCCAGCGCGACGGTGATGTCGCGCAGCGCGCGGTCGTTCATGTCCATCACCCGCTTCCAGGTGATGCGCCGGATGTCGATGCCGAGTTCGTTGCCGTGCGAGATGTGGTTGTCGATCAGTGCCGACAGCAGGTTGTTCGCCAGCGCGATCGCGTTGAAGTCGCCGGTGAAGTGCAGGTTGATGTCCTCCATCGGCACCACCTGCGCATAGCCGCCACCGGCCGCGCCGCCCTTGACGCCGAACACCGGCCCGAGCGAGGGCTCGCGCAGGCAGATCATCGCCTTCTTGCCGATGTGGTTCAGCGCATCGCCCAGGCCGACCGTGGTCGTCGTCTTGCCTTCGCCGGCAGGCGTCGGGCTCATCGCCGTGACCAGGATCAGCTTGCCGTTGGGCCGGTCCTTGAGGCTGTCGACGAACGCCATCGAGAGCTTCGACTTGTAGTGGCCATAGGGCTCGAGGTGCTCCTCGGTGATCCCGAGTTTCGCAGCGACCTGCGTGATTCGCTGCATGGTCGCCTTCTGGGCGATTTCGATATCCGATGACATGTTTTCTCTCCCCCCGGGACGATGGCGTGCGGTCCGCACGCGTTGCGAGCGGACTATAGGCCCCGGCCGAGGCACGGAACCTTGACCATGGTCAATTCCCCGGGATGGCGCCCGGCCGGCCCGGACGGGTCAGGCCGGCTCGGACTGGCCCGCCATCACCTGGCCGGCGCCGAACGTGGACGCAGGCTTCAGCGTACCGCCCGCCGACACGCGCACGGCGCAGTACTTGAACTCCGGGATCTTCCCGAACGGGTCCAGGGCCGCATTGGTCAGCAGGTTGGCCGCCGCCTCGTGGTAGCAGAACGGGATGAACACCGCCCCGCGCGGCGTGCCGTCGTCGGCCCGTGCGTAGAGCGCGATCCTGCCGCGCCGCGACTCGACGGTGACCACGTCGCCCGGCTTCGCGCCGAAGGAATCGATGTCCAGCGGGTGCATCAGCACCACCGGATCGGGCTCGATCGCGTCCAGCACCGATGCCCGCCGGGTCATCGCCCCGGTGTGCCAGTGTTCGAGCTGGCGGCCGGTGATCAGCACCATCGGGAACTCCGCGTCCGGGCGCTCGTCGGCCGGGATCACGTCCGCCGGCACGAACTTCGCCTTGCCGGTCGCGGTCGGGAACCGCTCGATGAACACCGTCGGCTGCCCCGGGTCGCCCACCTGCTCGCACGGATAGGTGACCGAGCTCTCGGCCTCGAGGCGCTCCCAGGTGATGCCGGCGATGCTGGGCATCGCCTGGCGCATCTCGTTGAACACGTCAGACACATGGCCGTAATTCCAGCCCAGGCCGAGCCGCTCCGCCAGCTGCTGGATGATCCAGAGGTCTTCCTTCGCATCGCCCGGCAGGTCGAGCGCCTTGCGCCCGAGCTGGACCATGCGGTCGGTGTTGATCACCGTGCCGTCCTTCTCCGGCCAGGCGGAGGCCGGCAGCACGATGTCCGCGAGGTAGGCGGTCTCGGTCAGGAAGATTTCCTGCACCAGCAGGAAGTCGAGGCCGGCCAGCGCCTCGCGCGCATGGTTCAGGTCGGGATCGGACATCGCCGGATTCTCGCCCATCACGTACATGCCGCGGATTTCCTTGCGCAGCGCCGCATTCATGATCTCGACCACGGTCAGCCCGCGCTTCGGATCGAGCGGCACGCCCCACAGCTTCTCGAACTTGGCCTGCGCCTTCGGGTCGTCGACGAACTGGTAGTCCGGATAGACCATCGGGATCAGGCCGGAATCGGAGGCGCCCTGCACGTTGTTCTGGCCACGCAGCGGATGCAGCCCGCTGCCCGACTTGCCGACCTGCCCGGTCATCAGGCACAGGGCGATCAGGCAGCGCGCATTGTCGGTGCCGTGCACATGCTGCGAGATGCCCATGCCCCAGAGGATCATCGACCCCTTCGAGGTGGCGAATGCGCGCGCCACCTCGCGGATGGTCTGGGCATCGATGCCGCAGACCGGGGCCATCGCCTCGGGGCTGTAGCCCTCGACGTTCTTCTTCAGCTCGTCGTAGCCGAGGGTGCGCGAGGCGATGAAGGCTTCGTCGACCAGCCCCTCGTGCACGACCACGTGCATCATCGCGTTGAGCAGCGCGACGTCGGTGTCCGCCTTGAACTGCAGGTTCCAGGTCGCATGCCGGGCGAGTTCGCCGCGGCGCGGGTCGGCGACGATCAGCCGGGTACCGTTCTTCACCGCGTTCTTGATCCAGGTGGCCGCCACCGGATGGTTCACCGTCGGGTTGGCGCCGATCACCATCACCACGTCGGCGTTGACCACGTCGTTGACCTGGTTCGACACCGCGGCCGAGCCCAGGCCCTCGAGCAGCGCCGCCACCGAAGAGGCGTGGCACAGCCGGGTGCAGTGGTCGACGTTGTTGCTGCCGAAGCCGGTGCGCACCAGCTTCTGGAACAGGTAGGCCTCTTCGTTCGTGCCCTTGGCGGACCCGAAACCGGCGAGCGACTTGCGGCCGAACGTGTCGCGGATCGACTTCAGCTTCGATGCCGCGAGGTCGAGCGCCTCTTCCCAGGTAGCCTCGCGGAACACCGACAGCGGGTTGCCCGGGTCCATGGTGAAGTCGGCATGCTTGCCGATGCCTTCGCGGCGGATCAGCGGCTTCGTCAGGCGCTGCTTGTGGTGCACGTAGTCGAAGCCATAGCGGCCCTTCACGCACAGCCGTTCGTGGTTGGCCGGGCCGTCGCGGCCATCGACCGACAGGATGCGGTTGTCCTTCACGTTGTAGGTGAGCTGGCAGCCGACGCCGCAGAACGGGCAGACCGAATGCACCTGCTTGTCCGGCACCTGCAGGCCGACTTCGCGCGCCGGCATCAGCGCGCCGGTCGGGCAGG
>JAIENF010000503.1 GCA_019751575.1 Burkholderiales bacterium | reverse complement strand
GGCGGCACCGGATCGGCGACCGCGGTGAGGAAGCCGGCGCTCTCCTGCACGTCGGACAGGTTCGCGCGCTGGTTGCCTTCGACCAGCACCTTGACCGTGCCGTCGGGCAGCTTGAGCATCTGCAGGATGTTGGCGATGCTTCCGACCGAGTAGAGGTCTTCGGCGCCCGGGTCGTCCTTGGAAGCGACGCGCTGCGCCGCCAGCAGGATGCTCTTGCCCGATTCCATCGCGGCTTCCAGCGCCTTGATCGACTTGGGCCGCCCGACGAACAACGGGATCACCATGTGCGGGAAGACCACGACGTCGCGCAACGGCAGCAGCGGGAGCGCGACCGCGGGCGATTCAGCAGCAGGGTCTGGGATCTGATTGGGCGACATTTGCGTCCTTGGAAAAGGTCTCTGGGACGTTAGGTGGGGCTGCGACGGTGGCGTTCAAGGCCACGCGTACCCCCACATGCTACAAGGTCGCGCGCCAGCGTGCGCGCGCGCCGCCTCTGCAGATGCCGGCGCACCAGCGGAAATGCCGGCTTTCGCCGGCATTTGGTCAGTTCCAGCCCCTCGCCATCCGGGCGCTGCACCGCGCGGTCAGACCGATCCCGCGACCTTCGGCTGCTCGGAGTAGATCAGGATCGGCTTGCCTTCGCTGTCGACCGTGGCCTCGTCGATCACCACCTTCGTCACGCCCTCCATCGAGGGCAGTTCGAACATGGTGTCGAGCAGCGTCTGCTCGAGGATGGAACGCAGCCCGCGTGCGCCGGTCTTGCGTGCCAGTGCCTTGCGCGCGATCGCGAACAGCGCGTTCTCGCGCACTTCCAGCTCCGCCCCTTCCATCGCGAACATGCGCTGGTACTGCTTGAGCAGCGCGTTCTTCGGCTGGGTCAGGATCTGGATCAGCGCCGGCTCGTCGAGCTCCTCGAGCGTCGCGACCACCGGCAGGCGGCCGACGAACTCGGGGATCAGGCCGTACTTGATCAGGTCTTCCGGCTCGACGTCGCGCAGCACCTCGCCGATGTGCTTGCGGTTGTCCTTGCTGTGCACCTTGGCGCCGAAGCCGATGCCACCCTTGTCGGAGCGGCCGCGGATCACCCGGTCGAGGCCATCGAACGCGCCACCGCAGATGAACAGGATGTTGGTGGTGTCGACCTGCACGAACTCCTGGTTCGGGTGCTTGCGGCCGCCTTGCGGCGGCACCGAGGCGATGGTGCCCTCGATCAGCTTCAGCAGCGCCTGCTGCACGCCCTCGCCGGAGACGTCACGAGTGATCGACGGGTTCTCGGACTTGCGCGAGATCTTGTCGATCTCGTCGATGTAGACGATGCCGCGCTGCGCCTTGTCGACGTCGTAGTCGCATTTCTGCAGCAGCTTCTGGATGATGTTCTCGACGTCCTCGCCGACATACCCCGCCTCGGTCAGCGTCGTCGCGTCGGCCATCACGAAAGGCACGTTCAGCAGGCGGGCCAGCGTCTGCGCCAGCAGCGTCTTGCCCGAACCCGTCGGGCCGATCAGCAGGATGTTGCTCTTGGCGAGCTCGATGTCCTCGTTCTTGCCGATCGACTTGAGCCGCTTGTAGTGGTTGTACACCGCCACCGACAGGATCTTCTTCGCCTTGTCCTGTCCGATCACGTACTGGTCGAGGATCAGCTGGATCTCGCGCGGCACCGGCAGGTCGGACTTCGAACCACGCGCCGCGCCCGCATCGCCCTGGGTCTCTTCGCGGATGATGTCGTTGCACAGCTCGATGCACTCGTCGCAGATGAACACGGAGGGACCCGCGATCAGCTTGCGCACCTCGTGCTGGCTCTTGCCGCAGAACGAGCAGTAGAGAAGCTTTTCGCCGCCGCTCACTTTTTCCGTCATGGTGTCCTGTGCCCTTGCCGCAGGCCCGCCGGATGGCGTTGCCTGCAGTGAGAAGTGTCAGTCGTCGATTCGGTGCGAGCTGCCTGTTCAGCCCGGGGACCGGGTCATCAGGACCTGGTCGACGACACCATACTTGACCGCGTCTTCGGCGCTAAGGAAATTGTCCCGGTCGCTGTCGCGCAATATCGTGCCGACATCCTGCCCGGTGTGCTTCGACAGCAGCTCGTTCAACCGCTGCTTCAGGTAGAGGATCTCTTTCGCGTGGATCTCGATATCCGACGCCTGGCCCTGGAAGCCGCCGCTGGGCTGGTGGATCATCACGCGCGAATTGGGCAGGCAATAGCGCTTGCCCTTCGCGCCCGCCGCAAGCAGGAAGGCGCCCATGCTCGCGGCCTGCCCGATGCACAGGGTGCTGACGTCGGGCTTGATGAACTGCATCGTGTCGTAGATGGCGAGGCCGGCCGAGACCATGCCGCCCGGGGAATTGATGTAGAACGAGATGTCCTTGTCGGGATTCTCGGACTCGAGGAACAGCAGTTGCGCGACCACGAGGTTGGCGGTCTGCTCGTTGACCGGCCCGACCAGGAAGATCACCCGTTCCTTCAGCAGCCGCGAGTAGATGTCGTAGGCACGCTCGCCGCGCCCGCTCTGCTCGATCACCATCGGCACCATGCCGAGGCCCTGGGGCTCGATTCGTTCGCTGCCGTGTCCGCTGCCGGCGCCGACGCCCGGACTGTTCCAGTTGATCATCTGAGACCCGACTCTCCTGTTCGTGGCGGCCCGGATGGGTCCGCCGGTCGCCTGCGACCGAGGTGCAGGCGTCTGTGACGCGCCGTGCAGCGGGCTATGCTGCCGACTCGGTGCCCATCAGCTCGTCGAAGGGGGTCGGCTTGTCGACGACTTGTGCTGCGCCGAGCGCCCATTCGACCACGTTGGATTCGACCACCATCGCCTCTATTTCAGAGAGCCGCTGGGCGGAACCATAGTACCACTTCACTACTTCCTCGGGCCTTTCGTAGCTTTCGGCGAGGCCCTGGATTTCCGCCTTCACCTGCGCCGGCTTTGCGTGCAGTCCGTGCTTCTTCACCGCCTCGGCGAAGATCAGCCCGAGGCTGACGCGGCGGCCGGCCTGGGCGGCGAACAGTTCGTCCGGCAACGGGGCGTTGCCGACCGACATGCCGCGCGATTCCGTGTCGCGCCGCGCCATGTCCTTCAGCCGCTCGACCTCTTCGGCCACCAGTGCCTTCGGCACTTCCACGGGCGTCGCGGCCAGCAGCGCCTCGACCACCTTTTCCTTCAGGCGCGCCTTGACCCGGCGCTCGACCTCGCGCCGGACGTTCGCCTCGACCTCGGTGCGCATGCGCGCCACGTCGCCGTCGGCCACGCCCATCTGGCGGGCGAACTCGGCGTCGAGCGCGGGCACGACCGGGCCCGCCACCTCCTTCACCGTGACCTCGAAGCTCGCCGTCTTGCCGGCGACTTCGCGCCCCGCGTAATCTTCCGGGAAGCTGACCGGGAAGGTCCGGGTGTCGCCTGCCTTCATGCCGACCATGCCTGCCTCGAATTCGGGCAGCAGGCGTTTCTTGCCCAGCTGGAACCGTGCATCCTGGCCGCTGCCGCCGTCGAAGGCCACGCCGTCGATGGTGCCGACGAAGTCGACCAGCAGTTCGTCGGTCGCTTCAGCGGCGCGCTCGGCCTTCTCGTAGGTGGCGCGCTGGTTGCGCAGCACGTCGAGCGTGCGGTCGATGTCGGCCGCGCCGACCTCGACCACCGGACGCTCGATCGTCGACTGGGACAGGTCGCCGAGTTCAAGCTCCGGATAGACCTCGAAGGTCGCGGTGTAGGCGAACTCGGCCGCGTCCGGCGCGTCGCCGGCGGCCTCGAATTTCGGCATGCCGGCCACGCGCAGGTTGCGCTCGCGCACGGCGTCGCCGAAGCTCTTCTGCACCGTGTCGCCGACCACTTCCTGGCGCACCTGCGGGCCGTACTGCTGGGCAACCAGCCGGAACGGGACCTTGCCCGGACGGAACCCGTGCAGCTTGACGGTGCGCGCCAGCTTCTTCAGGCGCTGGTCGACTTCGGTTTCGATCGCGGTGATCGGAAGCGACACGTTCACGCGGCGCTCGAGGGTGCTGAGGTTCTCAACGGATACGTTCATTGGCTGGGGTCACGACAGGAGGATGGGATCGATACAGGCCCGCCGCCGGACGGATGAAGGACAGGCGCGGGGGGAAACGGGATGGCGTCGTCGCGCGGGGACCGTGGAGCCGTGGTGCGAAAGGAGAGACTCGAACTCTCACGCCTTTCGGCGCTGGAACCTAAATCCAGTGCGTCTACCAATTCCGCCACTTTCGCCGCGACTTGCCGCAAACCCGTCGAGTTTAAACTACCGGGCAAGGGACTGTAGCCGAGCCGATCCGCGCCAGCCCGGCATTCTGCCGCAGGCCGGCCGGTATTGTCGGCGAAATCGGTGTTCACCACGGGCCCCGGACACGGATAATCGAGCGCCGCGCGCGAATTTCCGCCTGCCAGCCCCTCCTCCCTCCGCAGCCCTCCCCCACGCAACCCTCCCCTGCCCAACGCAATCCGGCAACACCCGCGATTCCGCGCCTCCCCTCGCCCCGATGCCCGTCGACCATTACGAAAACTTCCCGGTAGCCTCGTGGGTGATGCCGGCACGGTTGCGTCGCCCGGTCGAACTCGTCTACGCGTTCGCGCGCTCGGCCGACGACATCGCCGACGAAGGCGATGCGCCCGCCGAAGAACGCCTGCGCGCGCTCGGCGCCTACCGCGCGGAACTCGACCGGATCGATGCCGGGCAGCCGGCACTGACGCCGTTGTTCCGTGACCTTGCCCCCATGATCGCGGCACACCGGCTGCCAGTCGGCCTGTTCCGGGACCTGCTGGATGCGTTCGCGCAGGACGTCGTGAAGACGCGCTACGCCAGCTTCGACGAGGTGCTCGACTATTCGCGCCGCTCCGCCGATCCGGTCGGCCGGCTGCTGCTGCACCTCTTCGAACGCACCGAGCCGCCGATGCCGGCATGGTCCGATTCGATCTGCAGCGCGCTGCAACTGATCAATTTCCTGCAGGACGTGGCGATCGACTGGCAGAAGGGCCGCGTGTACCTGGCCCAGGACGAACTGGCGGCGGCGGGCCTGGACGAATCCTGGATCGCCGAAGGCCGCGTCGACGATCGCTGGCGGGCGTTCATGTCGGCACAGGTCGGGCGCGCCGGCGCGATGCTCGAATCGGGCGCGCCGCTCGCCCGCGCACTGCCCGGGCGGGTCGGCCTCGAGCTGCGGATGATCGTCAGCGGCGGCCTGCGCATCGTGCAGCGCCTGCAGCGGGCGCGCGGCGACGTGTTCCGGCAACGGCCGGTTCTGGGCACCACCGACTGGATTGCCATCGTCGGCCGTACCCTGTGGTTTCCCGCGGCCGGCCCGCGCAAGGCACTCGCTACCGGAACGGGAGGGATGCGTTGACGCCCGACCAGTACTGCCAGCAGCGCACCGCAGCCAGCGGATCGAGCTTCTACTACAGCTTCATGTTCCTGCCCCCGGAACAACGGCGGGCGATCACCGCGCTGTATGCATTCTGCCGGGAAGTGGATGACGTCGTCGACGAAGTGACCGAGGACCGCGTTGCCCGGCTCAAGCTCGACTGGTGGCGCCACCAGGTCGCGATGGCCCATGGTGAAGCCGCGCCCGCCCCCGGCGGCGAGGCGCCGCATCCGGTCACGCGCGCGCTGGTGCCGGCGATCGCCGCGTTCTCGCTGCCTCGGGAGCCGTTCGACGAGATCATCGACGGCATGCAGATGGACCTCGACTACAACCGCTACGACACCTTCTCCGACCTTCGGCTCTACTGCCACCGGGTGGCCGGTGCCGTCGGCCTGCTCTCGGCACGCATCTTCGGCTACACGAACCCGGCGACCCTCGTCTACGCGGACGGGCTGGGCATCGCGCTGCAGTTGACCAACATCGTGCGCGACGTGGCCGAAGACGCGCGGCGCAACCGCATCTACCTGCCACTGGAGGACCTCGCCCGGTTCGGCGTCGCCGAGGATGAACTGATCCACCGGCGCGACAGCGAAGCGGTGCGCGCGCTGGTGACCTTCGAGATCGACCGGGCCGAACAGCACTATGTGGATGCGCTGGCGGCGCTGCCGCCGGAGGACCGCCGGGCGCAGCGCACCGGCCTGATCATGGCAGCC
>JAIENF010000654.1 GCA_019751575.1 Burkholderiales bacterium | reverse complement strand
GTCCAGCTTGTAGTGGTCTTCATGCATCCTGAAGGCGGGCAGCACGCTGTCCCAGCGCCAGGCGTCGTCGCCGGTGAGCTCGGCCCAGCGCTCGTAGTCGCGGGCCTGGCCGCGCATGTAGATCATGCCGTTGATGCTCGACGAGCCGCCCAGCGTCTTGCCGCGCGGGTAGCGCAGCGAGCGCCCGTTCAGCCCCGGATCGGCTTCGGTCTGGAAGAGCCAGTCGGTGCGCGGATTGCCGATGCAGTACAGGTAGCCGACCGGGATGTGGATCCAGTGGTAGTCGTCCCGCCCGCCGGCCTCGATCATCAGCACGCGCTTGCCGGCATCGGCACTCAGGCGATTGGCCAGCAGGCAGCCGGCGGTGCCGGCGCCGATGATGATGTAGTCGAAGGTGTTGTCATGCATGGTGTATCGATGCCCTTGGCCTTGCTGCCTGGCTCGAACGTGTTTCGCAGCCCGAATTCCGTGCGATATGCCGTCTCGTTCCAATGTGACATCTCCGGTACGATCATTTGCCTTACCAAGGTGTCCATGAAACCGGCAGCAGCCCATCCCCCCCGATCAGCCGGTCGGTGGGCCACGACGTCGGCGCGAGACATCGATCCAGACAGAGGTCGCGATCAGACCTGCGAAGAGCAGCATCGCTCCTGTCACGGCGCCCAACCCGATCGACCAAGTGGTTGCGGAGACAGGCTTGAACACATTGATGGTCACACCAGCAATCGCCAGCGAGAATCCCACTTGGCAGACCGCCGATGCTGCGTACGCCCAAACCAGCTTCAACCACCGCCAACCCACATCGTGCTCTGGGCTCCAGAGGTCCTCGTCCGTGCGCCAGAAGTCGCGCGCCAGAGCTTCGCTCAGGCCCTCTCCACAAAAGGGCGCCATCAGATGACGCAACCAGTTATCGCGGTAAGCCACGAAGAGTTAGATCCTACGGTTTACGAGGTGGTCAACTCACCGGCTTCGTCCACCACGAATGACCTGACCCAGTGATGGCGCCAGCGCCCGCAGCAAGCGGTAGCGAATAGTACTTTCAAACTCCCGAGCGAGCGGCTGGCCGCAGCCTCGAGGACGCAATCGTCGCGCCGACGCGCTGCACGCGCACTGCTGTGGCCCCTGAATCTGGCGCTGCAGTTCCCGCGCAGGGTGTCCTTCCGATCTGTCCGCACCGTCCAGGCAGCATCACACCACTGACTGACCCGGTAGCGCCCGAACCGCAGGCGTGATCAGCGCACGCAGCCGACTGTTCGGTGCGAACACCCCGTGGTAACGCGTCAGGTGCTGGCGCGGGGCGGCACCCGCGACGCCAGCCGCGCGTTGAAGTCCAGGGGATCGAGCACCACGTGCATGGTGCCGTCGCGCCAGCCGATCCACACGTCAACCTAAGCCGTCCTTACCGGTGGCGCCAGCACCAACCTTGTCGCCTGGCGGGCGAAGGCCTTGTCAAACGTCATCACGGCTTCCTCGCCCTGGCTGAGTGCCAGATGCAGCGCATCCGCAAAGTCCATTCCGTGAGCATAGGCGTGCAGGGCCTGGTGCAAGGCGTCAGCTTGACCCGACTTGAAGTTCGGCAGCCCCAGCAGCAACTCCAGCCCGCGCGCCACGTTCGCAGCCGGGCAATCATTCGCTTCAAGTACCCACACCAGTTCCAGGAAGACAGTCACGGGCGCCGTGAAGACCTGGTCCGTTGCCAGTAGCGCCTTGACGCGCGCATGCTGCGCAGCGTCATCCTTCAGCAGCAGGCGCGCCAGCAGGTTGGTGTCCAGCGCGATCATGGCGCGTTGCGCGCCTTCAACCTTGCCCGTATGGCCGCGCGGGTTTGAGCCTCAGTCAGCGGCTTGCGCCCGGGGCGCGCCAGGAACCCTGCCACTTCTTCCAGTGAAGAGGGAGGCCGGGCCTCGACCGGCTTGAGGTGAAGTTCCCCGTCGGCATAACGGACCGCAAAGATGGCGCCGGCTTTCGCACCCATGTGTTCGCGAACAGCCTTTGGGATGACCAATTGCCCCTTGCTCGAGAGTGTGACGGTTTCCATGATCGGCTTTCCGGTCGCCAGACAAGTAAGTCGAATAGTAAGACTTTGAACACCAGTGTTCAAGGTGCCGGGTCTCCCCGTGGAAACACGGGGACGTCGCCGACACCGTCTGCAGCGCCGGGTTCATGGCTGTCCCGAACTCCCGCGTTCGCTGCAATCGCACCGCACGCTGCATCTGACTCGACTGATGTAGCGGCGCAGCCCGCGCGCGTCATCCCGCACCGGGCCGTGGCTCACTGCAGGCCGAACGTATAGCGGCTGCCCACGTTCGAATACACCACGCGATCCGGCATCTGCTGGCGCAGCATGTCGATGAAGCGTTCGCCGGTGCAATGCATCGGCACGATCACGTCGGGATTGATCGCCTGCAGCTCCTTCAGCGTGTGCTGCAGGTAATCCGCCGGCGAAGGGCCCAGATGGAAGCCGCCCATCACGGCGTGTACCTTGTCGGTGTTGGCGGCCTTCATCGCGCTCCTCACGGTGTTGATGATGCCGGTGTGGCCGCAGGATGAAATCACCACCAGGCCCTTGCCCTTGACGATGTAGCAGGTGGCGTGTTCGTCGGGATGGGTGTCCTTGACCAGGTTGCCCGCGCGCTCGGCCGGCGTGAAATGATCGTCCACCACCAGCGAGCCGCCGGTCACGGTCTCGAAGGAACTGCGCTCGATGTAGCCCGAGGTGAAGGCGCCATCCAGCGCCTGCGGCTGCGGGCAGCACACCGGCAGCACCTTCTGCGCCTCCAGCGCCGCGCGGTCGAGGGTGCACCACGGCAGGGTCTCGCCACCTTCCTTCACCCACTTGGTGCGGAAGATGGTCTCGCCACCGACATACAGCGCGAGGTCATCGCGCATCTGCCCGCGATGCTGCTTGACGAAACCCTGCAGACCGCCGAAGTGGTCGAGGTGGCCGTGGCTGAGGATCAGGCCGTTGATCTTGCCGGGCTCGATGCCGAGCAGTTCGAAGTTGCGGTTGATGATCTCCGGCGTGTAGCCGAAGTCGAGCACGTACTGCGCCTTCGCACCGTCCATCTCCGAGGTCAGATGCAGCGACAGGCCCCACTCGCAGGCGAAAGTGCTCTCCGGCCGGCCGACGATGCGGCCGACGTGCTCGATCTTCACGTGCGGATGGTCCATCCGCGGCAGGAAGCGCTCGTAGCGCGAATCCACCAGGACGCGCACGGAAAGGGCGTCGACGACGGGCGCGGAAAATGGATGGGGGGTCATGGTGTCCTCCTGGGTAATGGGTGGTGCCGGGCCATCATTCCACGGTCACGGCCTTGCCGAACAGCTGCATGAATTCGACCACCGGCACCATGATCCTGCCACTGCTGCTGCGCGCCGGTACCGAAAGGCTGCGCGTGTCCACGCGGGGGTCGTCCGCCGCCACCCGGGTCTTTGCGTCGAGGGTATCGCCGGGATGGATGGTGCCACCGACACGCAGGAAGCGCTCGCCGGGCTTGATGTTCACGGAAACCTTGTTGAACAGCACCGTCTTGACCGACACCATGTCCGCGGGTTTCTGGTTGTAGGCATGTACATCGTAGACGCGGAAATCCCTTTCGCCGTAGATGCGTGCAAGATCGTCCAGCGCCACCATCAGCGCGCCCCCTTCGCGCACCGGCGCCATGGCGAGCTTGACGCGGGACGTCGCGCCGCCCGATTCCGACACCGTGGCGGTGGCCTGGCCCGCGCCCAGACGCACCGCGGTGACGTTCCTCGGCGGCGTCCGATCGAGCGCGCGCTCGAAATGGTCGAAGGTGATCTGGTATAGAGAGGCCGGGCCGAAGGAGTGGTGACCATTCTCGACCGTGATCGTGGTGAGGTTGCGCATCCGGCCGCGCAGGTTCTCCGCGTACCAGGTCTGGCAGGAGTTCCTGGCGTTGCCCGCATAGAAGACGGTCACGTCGGCAGCGAAGCACGAAAGGACAGTCGGCATGTCGAGGATGCGGTCGTTGAGGTCCGCGGCGTAAGGCTTGCTGCCGCCCGGCGCGGTCGGCGCCATGGCCTTGAACAGGTGGCCGTGGCGCCGCACGAAGCTCATCGCGCCCGCAGCGCCGGCGGAGTTTCCGAAGATGAACATGCGCTGGGGGTCGATGCTGTACCGCTGCCGGACCTGCTCCAGCGCGGCCAGCATGATCTGCTCGCCGGGTCCACTGCCCCACACCGGCCCGCGCGTCCAGCCGTTGGGTGACAGGATGATGTAGTTGTAGTGGTCGGCGTAGGCTTCGAGGCTGTTCAGCCCGAGCGCCGAAGGATGGTGCTTCAGATGGTCGTTCGGCCGTTCGAAGGGGGCGTTCTCGTTGCCGGTGGCGCCGTGCAGGTTGAAGGTGAACTTCGAAGGCTGCCGCGAGTCGTAGCGCGCCGGCACGTACAGGCGATAGGGGACGATGCGGTCCACCGCCGACATCACGTGGATATCCTGCCCGTTCGCATCGGCCTTGCCGCTGAACACCCGGATGTCGCCCAGATACATCGAGAACCACAGGTTGCCGCGGTCGATGCTGCCGTCGAGCAGGCCGTTCATCGTCTTCACCCGCGCCGGGGTGATCGGCGTATTGGGCAGGCCGCGGTTGGCGTATCCCGGGTTGAAGAGGTCATCTGCCGTGTCCTGCGGGGCGACATGGCTCACCGCCAGATAGCCACTGGCGGCGGTATCGTCGGTGATGGCCTTGCCGAGGGTGCGCATGAAGCTCGCCACCGGCACATAGATGCGCCCGTTCCGCTGTACCGGTGCCACGGCCAGCGTCGCCGCAGCGGCCGCGCTGGCACCGGCCACCGCGGCCTTGTCGATCAGGTTGCGGTCGGTGACCATGGCGTGGGTGGTCGACGAGGAGGTCGCCGCCGTGCTGCCGAGCGCATAGGCCCCCTGCCAGGCGATCCTGGTGTATTCGATCGTCGGCGCGCGCGAACCCGAACCCGCCGCCACCCGCTTGCGGAAGAAATGGTGCTGCACCGTGAAGCGCTGAGTCGTGGCGTCGACCGAGTAGCTCATGAACGGCGCGTAGATCCTGCGCAGGTCCGACAGGGCCACCATCAGCACGCCGTCCTGCATGAATGGCCGATGGTCGAGTTCATGGCGCACCAGCGCCTCGGCGTTGTTGTAGCGCAGCGAGGGATCGAAGGGATAGAAGGTGTCCATCAACACCGTCCGCCGGCTGCGCTCGCGGGTATTGAACAGCACCGAGTTCTTGTCCCACGAGTAGTCGAGATAGCCAGCAATCGGCCGGCTGCTTTCCTCCAGCGGCGCGGGGGTGATCGCGCAGCCGGCAACCAGCAGCGCCAGCGCGGCGAAGCTCAACAGGCGCGCAACGGCGCCTGACGAATGACCTTGCATGACGTTCTCCTCCCTGATGGTGGCCGTCATCTCCGGCCAGGCGCGGTGCGGTTGAACCCGCCGTGTTCGCGGTATGCATTGCATCAGACAGCCTGGCGCAAAGGGTCAGGCGGTCCGCGCTGCTTGCCGGGGACAGGAACTGTCCGCGAGTCGCGCGTTCGCCCTTGTCCGATACGAAGTTTGCATCCAATCCGTCGACATCGCCTCGATCGCTGGCCTTCATGCGCGCATGCGCGGCGGCAGCGAATCGAAGCGATCCACGCCAACCCGACTGCAAGGACTGTAGATGAACCCTCGTCGAGGCGGTGTTCGTGGTCAGCCCGGACGCGCCGTACAAGTCACTCCCCGAGTTCAGCACGCGGCTCGCAGATCTGGGCATCGAACTGCTGACAGCGATCCTGCTGACCGCCTGCGCCACCCCGATCGAGTGGTCGCAGGTCCCGTCGACCCCGAGCTGCCGCACCTCGCTCGCCTCGCTACCCTTCTGCCCGCTCCCGAGCGGATCGCTGCGGTCTGCGACAAGCCCGCAACAGCACACCGACATCCGGCAATCCGTCCACCTGCCAGAGCCGATGGAGCAGCCGCCTTGCTCGCGCCGCCGGCAGCACCGAACTCGCCAGCGCCAGGAACTTCGCCTCCAGCTGCGCGTCGCTCACCGGTCGCCCCGGACTCCCGGTCGCATGTTCGATCGCCTGGCGCA
>JAIENF010000422.1 GCA_019751575.1 Burkholderiales bacterium | reverse complement strand
GTGCCACCGCGCCCGCGCTGCTGGCACTGCTGCTGGCCATGGCCGGCTGCGCGTCGATGGCCCCGCGCACCGAGCGCCCGGCCCTCCCGGTTGCCGCCGGCTTTCCGGGCGGGCCGGGCGGCGCAGGCGAGGCCGCCGCCGAGGTCGAGTGGCAACGGTTCTTCGCGGACGAACGGCTGCGCGAACTGATCCGGCTCGCACTGGAGAACAATCGCGACCTGCGCATCGCGGTCCTCAACATCGAGCAGGCCCGCGCGGCCTTCGACATTCGCCGGGCCGACCGGCTGCCGTCGGTCGGGGCCGGCCTCGCCGGGTCGCGCCAGCCGAAGGGCGACGGCGGCCGCACCCTCGTCTATTCCGCCGGCATTCAGGTCACCGCCTACGAGCTCGACCTGTTCGGCCGGGTGCGCAGCCTCGCCGACGCCGCGCTCGCCCAGTACTTCGCGACCGAGGAGGCGCGCAAGGCGGTGCAGATCAGCCTGGTCGCCTCGGTCGCCAGCATCTACCTGGCGATCCAGGGCGACGAAGAACTGCTGCGCGTGACCCGCCAGGCGCTCGCCACGCGGGAGGAATCGTATCGCCTGACCCGCCTTCGCTTCGACAACGGCGTGAGCTCCATGCTGGAGGTGCGCCAGGCCGAAACGCTGCTGGAGTCTGCGCGGGCGACGCTGGCCCAGTCGATGCGCCAGCGTGCGCTCGACGAGAACGCACTGGTGCTGCTGGTCGGGCAGCCCCTCCCCGCCGCCGCGCCGCCATCGCCGCTGCCCGGCGATGTCACCCTCGCCTTCGGCATGCCCGACCTTCCTGCCGGCATCCCGTCCGACGTGCTGGTGCGCCGGCCCGACGTGCGCCAGGCCGAACAGGTGCTGCGCGCCGCCGACGCGAACATCGGGGCTGCGCGCGCCGCGTTCTTTCCGCGCATCACGCTCACCGGCAGCTTCGGCGCCGCCAGCGACCAGCTGAGCGGACTGTTCTCGTCCGGGCTGGCCTGGAGCTTCGCGCCGCAGCTGCTGCAGCCGATCTTCGATGCCGGGCGCAATCGCGCAAACCTGCAGGTGGCCGAGGCGAACCAGCGCATCGCCATCGCGCAGTATGAACGTGCCGTGCAGGTGGCCTTCCGGGAAGTGGCCGATGCGCTCGCCGGCCGCGCGACCTTCGCCGAGCAGCTGCGCGCACAGCAGGCGCAGGTGCGCGCCGAGCAGGACCGGTTCCGGCTCGCCGAACTCGGCTTCCGCAACGGCGTGCGCAGCTCCCTCGAGCTGCTCGACGCCCAGCGCTCGCTGTTCACGGCGCAGCAGTCGGAGGTGTCCCTGCGCACGCAGTACGCCCAGAACCTGGTCACGCTGTACCGGGTGCTGGGCGGCGGCTGGACACCGGAATAGACGACCTAGTCGATCTGCGCCTTCGCCTGCTGCACCACCTTGCGCCACTGGGCGAGTTCCGACTTGATGAACGCGCCGAACTCGTCGGGCGTGCTCCCGACCGGATCCGCGCCGTCGCGCGCCAGCCGCTCGCGCAGGTCGGGCGCGGCGAGCGACTTGACCACTGCCTCGCGCAGCGCCCCGGTCACCGCGCGCGGCGTGCGTGCCGGCGCCACCAGGCCGGCCCATGAGCTGACCGCGAACCCGGGCAGGCCCGACTCGGCGATCGTCGGCACATCGGGCAGCGCAGCGGAGCGCTTCGCGGTGGTGACCGCAGGACCGATCAGCTTGCCCGACTTGATGAACCCGATCGCCCCGGGCAGCGTCGCGAAGATGAGCTGGGCCTCGTTGGCAAGCACGGCTGCGGTAGCCGGTGCACCGCCCTTGTACGGGATGTGTGCCATGTCGACCTTGGCCAGCATCTTGAACAGTTCGCCCGCCAGATGGCCGGGCGAACCGTTCCCGGACGAGGAGAAGTTCAACGTGCCGGGCTTCTGCCGCGCCAGCGCGACGAGTTCGGAGACCGTCTTCACGCCGAGGGTCGGATTCACCGCGAGGATCAGCGGGTACGAAGCCACCAGGCTGACCGGCGCATAGTCGCCGATCGGATCGTAGGGGATGCTGCGGTACAGTGCGGGATTGATCGCGTGGCTGCTGACCGTCGCCATCAGCAGGGTGTATCCGTCCGGGTTGCCTCGCGCGGCCAGCTCCGCGGCGACGTTCCCCGCGGCACCGGCGCGGTTGTCGACCACCACCTGCACGCCGAGTTGCTCGCCGAGCTTGCTGCCGACGCTGCGCGCAAGCAGGTCGGTCGAACCGCCCGGCGGGAAGCCGACCAGCAGGCGTATCGACTTTCCTGGGTGGGGGAACGGCTGCGCCAGCGCCGTGGCGGCACCGAGCAGCAGGACTGCGGCGGCGGAGGCTGAAAGGAGGGTTGCGGAAGGCATTGCCGCGCGGGTGCGCGAACGAACGGGGTTCAGGCAGGTCATTCTGTCCTCCAGGCGCCGTGCCCGCCCTCCCGGGGGGCCTGGCGCTATGACGCGTGGTTGAGCAGCAGGTCGAAGATGTCGAAGTTGCGCAGCCGGGCATCGGCCGCGATACCCTGCAACCTTCGGTTGACGAGCAGCGGTACCTGCTGCTCCGAGATGCCGCCATGCGATCGCAGCGGTGCGTCGAGGCCCGAGAGGTCATGCCTCGACACGCTGGTCCCGATGACGGTGTGACGGCTGGACACCACGACCAGGTCGCCCATGCGGTCGGGCGGCAGTTCGAAGCGCGCGCAGGCTTCGTCGCGCTCGAGCGCGAGTTCGATGCCCGGCAGGCCGGCGATGAGACCGACGGTCGAGGCGACGGACAGTGAAGGTGCCAGGTAGACGGTCGCGAACGAACCGAGCGCACCGTGATGCACGACGTACGGATCGGTGATCGGCAGGATCACCCGGCACAGGCCCGACCCGAGGCGCGAATCGAGGACGTCCTGCAGGTAGACCACGTCCGGATTGCCCGAGGCATCGAACTTCGCGTTCATGCCGTGATCGGCGGTGAGCCCGATGACCGCACCGGCCGCCTCGATGCGCGCCATGTAGCGGTCGATCATCGCGTAGAACGCATTCGCGGCCGGCGTCCCGGGCGCCTCCTTGTGCTGGACGTAGTCGGTCGTCGACAGGTACATGATGTCGGGACGATCGCGCTCCATCAGGGCCGCCCCGGCCGCGAACACGAACTCGCTGAGGCCCGCGCTGTAGACCGACTGCACCGGCATGCCGGCAAGCCCGATCGCATCGGCGATGCCGTTGCCGGCGAGCGTGACCTGGTCTGCGCGTTCAGCCGAGAAGCAGATGCCGTCCAGGCCATGGCCGAGCAGGGCCCGCAACTTGTCCTTTGCGGTGACCACGGCGACACGCGCACCGGCAGCCCCGAACGCCGCCAGCAGGGTGCCGCAGCGCAGGTACCTGGGATCGTTCATCATCACTTCCGCGTCGGCTTCGCGGTCGTAGAAGAAATTGCCGCAGATCCCGTGCACCGACGGCGGGACCCCGGTCACGATGGACAGGTTGTTCGGGTTGGTGAAGGTCGGCACCACCGCATCGCCGAGGCGTGCAGTACCCGATGCAAGCACCTTTGCGAACCACGGGGCGACCCCCGCGGCCACCGCCTCGGTGATGTAGTCGTACTCGCAGCCATCGACGCAGACCACCACCACCGGCACGGGTGCGGGGCGATAGCTGCGTCCGTTGACGCGTATTTCCTGTTGTGTATTCATTCTGGTATCCATCGAGTATGGAGACGTTGCATGACACTCACGTGACTCATGACAGGATGTCACGCGAGACGATCCAGTGGCGACCCTCGCCGAGCAGGCCCTCTGCTCCGGCAGGGCCGGACGTCCCTGCAGCATAGTTCGGGAACGTCGCTGCCTGGCCGTCGCGGACAGCGGTGATCGCGTCCACCCAGCGCCAGCTGGCCTCGACGAAATCCCAACGGGTGAACAACGTCTGGTCGCCGGCCAGGAACTCGTGCAGCAGGATCTCGTAGGCCTCCGCGGTGTTGAGCCCGTAGACGCAATGATGGCAGTGCTCCATCACCACGGTCTCCAGGCGCAGGCCCTCCCCCGGCGCCTTGACGGTGAACTCGACCGATATCCCCTCGTTCGGCTGGATGCGGATCGAGATCACGTTCGCGCCAGGTTCGCCCTCGACCGAGCGGTCGGCGCGGAACAGGTTGCCGGGCTGCGCGCGCAGCACGATGTTCGCTTCCGCCAGCTTCTTGCCCATCCGCTTGCCGGTGCGCAGGAAGAACGGCACGCCCTGCCAGCGCGGATTGTCGATGCAGGCGCGCACCGCCACGAAGGTCTCGGCGTCCGAGCCTGGATGGACGCCGGGCTCCTGCCGGTACCCCGGGACCGGCGTGCCGCCCACCTCGCCCGGGCCGAACTGCCCGAGCACGAAGTCGTCGCGGGACGGCGGCACCAGCTGCCGCAGCACGTCGACCATCGCATCGCGCACGCTGTCAGCGTCGAGCGCCTTCGGCGGCTCCATCGCCGCCAGCGCAAGCACCTGCATCAGGTGGTTCTGCAGCATGTCGCGTACCGCCCCGGCCTTCTCGTAGTACCCGGCCCGCCCCTCGGCACCGAGCGTCTCCGCGATCGTCACCTGAACATGGTCGATGAATGCGCTGTTCCATATCTGCCCGAACAGCGGATTGGCGAAGCGCATCACCATCAGGTTGCGCACCAGCTCCTTGCCCAGGTAGTGGTCGATCCGGTAGATCGACGATTCCTCGAAATGGCGGGTGATCTTCGCGTTCAGCTCGCGTGCCGACGCGAGGTCGTGGCCGAACGGCTTCTCGAAGCACAGCCGGCGCCAACCCTCGTCATGGAAAAGGCCCCCCTTCACCAGAAGCGCGGCCGTCGGCTCGAACGCGTCGGCGGGCAGTGCGAAGTACACGGCCCGCGCCGGGCCGGCACCCCGCTCGCGCGCCAGTTCGTCGACGGCCGCGACGAAGGCCGGCAGCGTCGCCTCGCCGTGGTCGAACGGGATGCAGCGCACCGATGCAGCGAAGGCCTGCAGCGCATCCGCGTCGCCTCTACCGCCTTCGAGGTGCAGCGAGGCCAGCAGGTCGGCGACGGACATCGGGCGGCGCGACACCGCGACCACCGGCGTGCGCGCGTGCAGGAAGCCTCGGCGATGCAGCGCAAGCAGCGCAGGGAAGATCTTGCGCTTCGCGAGGTCGCCGGTGGCCCCGAACACGAGGATCACGCAGGGTTCGCAAGGGTTGGCGGGCGCGGTCATCGTTCGTCCAGGTCGGTGAAGGCCGCCCACTCTGGCAGCGCGCGTACCAGGCACGCGGGAACAGGATGCCTGTCGAGCCCCGCTGGCCTGCCGCAGGCGATGAACCCTGCCAGCGCATCGCGCTTCGACTCGCCGGCGAAGACCAGCGCCGCCGCGCGCGAACGCAGCAGCAGCGCCCGCGATGCAGTGACCCGCGACGCGGGCGGCTTCGGAGCGTCGTCGAAGCGGATGTAGCCGTCCGCAGGATCGTCGATCGACCGGTGGCCGGGGAACAGCGCCGCGACATGGCCGTCCTCGCCGGCGCTCAGCAGCACGGCGTCGAAGCGCCCGCCGAGCGCCTCCAGTTCGCGGTTGCAGGCATCGACCGCCGCCGCGTCCGCCGCGATGGAGCGGACGGCCTCGAAGCGGAAGGGATGCAGGTTCGCCTCGGGCAGGAGACCGGCAGCCAGCAGCGGCGCCACCAGCGCCTCGCGCAGCTGGCGCAGGTTGCTGCACGCATCCTGCGCAGGCACCACGCGTTCGTCGACCAGGAACAGGTGCACCCGCGCCCACGGCATGTCGCCGTGCGCAGCCAGCGCGGCCAGGATGCCGTCCACGCTGCGTCCGCCGCAGGCGGCGAACACCACCGGGCCGGCGTCGGACTGGAGCCGGCGCGCAAGCCAGCCCGCGCAGGCCCGGTCCAGCGCCGCGCGTCCCGGCAGCCGGACCAGCAGGCCCATCAGTCCGGACCGGCCGGCTTCACCGCATGGCCACCGAACTCGCGGCGCATCGCCGACAGCAGGCGCAATGCGAGCGAGTTCGGATCGCGGGACTGGTAGCGCGCATGCAGCGCATAGGTGTTGGCGACGAACGGCACG
>JAIENF010000001.1 GCA_019751575.1 Burkholderiales bacterium | reverse complement strand
CCGGCGCACGGAGGCCGGCGCGCGGCCGGCGCAGCCAGCCGACGAGAAAGGATCCCTCGAACGGAAACTCGATGCGCCCCATCGGCGGATCTAGGTCCGGCGCGGCGGCGCTGTAGCAGCGCAGCATGTTGTCGTGCGCAATGCGGTATTCGTCCGGCGACGCGGCGAACAGGTGCTTGGCGTAATGGTAGTAGATCGCCGCGCGCAGGTGGCTCTCGGCGGCGGTCAGCCGCCGTCCGAGCGCGGCCGATTCCGCCGCGTGCCGCTCGTGCCGGCGCGCCTCGTCCGACCAGATGCTGCACCAGTCGTCCCATCGCTCGATGCGCGACACCAGGCGCTGCAGGTCGTTCGGGTCCACGCCAGTCGCGACATAGCGCGGGGTGAAGTGGGAAAAGATCAGGTCGACCATCGGGTCGCGTGCCATCGCGTGCCTCCTCGTTCGTTCGACCGGAATATACTCGCCGGTTCCATCGGACCCCAAGGGAGGAGCGCACCATGAAGACATTCCGTCGCGTCGTCACCGGCTTCAACAAGGAAGGCAAGAGCTGCATCAAGTGGGACACCCTGATCGAGCCGAAGAACGTGCGTCCCGGGTTCGACAACGTCCCGCTGTGGGCGACGAAGAAGCTGCCGGCAGAGAAAGCCACCGCGCATGACGATCCGAACAACTGGGAACTCGGCACCAGCCTGGCCGGCGGCTCCGTGTTCCGCTACGGCGTCTACAAGCCGGGCAACGTGCCGCGCTGGCATGTGACCGACTCCGTCGATTTCGCCATCTGCATGGCCGGCGAGATGATCATGGAGATGGACGAAGGCTCCGTGCACCTGAAGGCGGGCGACGTGGTGATCCAGCTCGCCACCAACCACAACTGGCGCAACCCGGGCACCGTCGACTGCGTGATGGCGTTCGTGCTGATCGCGACCGAAGGTGCGAAGACCACCGGCTGGAGCGAGAACAACAACGACAAGACCGGTCACTGACCGAGGGTGCTGCGATCGGCGCCTGTGCCCGGTAACGTACCGCCGGGCTAGGGCGCCGTCGGTCGGGCGGCGTCGGTGAGCACCTTCCCGCCGCGCTCGTGGCCGTCGGGTGCTCGAAGGCCTTGTGCCACCATGGGCACCAGGTCGTGGCGCAGCTTCAGCCGGACGTTCAGCTTTCCGGCGCGTGCGGCTGCTTCCTCCGGGCTCGGCACGGTTGCAGCGCGGCTGGCAAACACCAGCTTGTTGCCGGAGCCCATGATGTCCATCACCGATACGACCGGGAACACCGACAGGTAGGTGGTGACCATGTCGTCGTACATCGGATTGGAGAGGCGCCCCCACATGTTGGACACCACCACGCCGTCGGGTGCAAGCGCCTGGAAGACGCTGCCCAGGAATTCGCGGGTGGTCAGCGCATACGGGGCGGCATGGGTGCCGAACGCATCGAGCACGATCAGGTCGTAGCGCGCGCCGGACGACTCGATCCAGCGCCTGCCGTCAGCCACATGCGCCTTCAGCCGCTGGTCGTCCCGGAAGCCGAAATGCGACCGCGCGACATCCACCACGGCGGGGTCGATCTCGACCACGTCGATGTCGGCATCCGGAAGGTTCCTGCGCAGGAACATCGGGATCGTGCCGCCGCCCAGTCCGACGACGAGCACGCGGCGCGGCTCCGGAAACCAGGTGAGGGCTGCGGGTATCGCCCGCACGTAGGCGAGTTCGAGGTGGTCGGGATCGCCCGGCCTGACCACGCTCTGCCGCGCGCCATGCATCTCGAAACGCAGCACGCGCAGGCCGTCAGGAGTCTCGCTCACCACCAGGAAGTCGCTGAAGAGCGAAGGGCCCTTGTGGAGCACGCGCTCCGCAGCGTGCGTGGCCGAAAACGGCGAGCCTGCTGCGAGCAGCGCCAGCAGCAGGAGCAGCGTCCACGATCGAACCCTCGCCGCCGACCTGCGATCCGCGATGGGAAACTGCTGGGCATTCATCGTACGTGACCCTTGTCGCCGGCTGACCGAGCGACGGCATTGTAGTCGATCGAATCTTCCCGCGGCTTGGCATGCCGGATGGCGGGCGCGTCAGGCCAGGAACTGCTCTGCCAACCGGCTCCAGAAGGCCGCGCCCACGGGGAGGTTGCCGTCGTGGAAGTCGTAGCGAGGGTTGTGCAGGCCGCGCCCGCCGTCCGACGGACCGTTTCCGATGCGAACCAGTGCGCCCGGGCAGGCCTGGAGCATGTACGCGAAGTCCTCGCTGCCCATCGAGGGCGGAAACGCGAGCTCCACCCGATCGCTGCCCACGAGGTCGCTGGCCACTGCGCCCGCCAGGGCAGTGGCAGCAGGATCGTTTTCCAGCATCGGATAGCCTTCCACGTAGCGTATCGCAGCCTTGCAGCCATAGCCCTCGGCCGTCGCGTTCACGAGGGCGGTGATGCGCTCGCGCAGCAGCGCCCGCACGGCGGCGCTGTACGAGCGCACGCTGATGCCGATCTCGGCCTCGCCGGGGATCACGTTGAGCGCGTCCCCCGCGCGCAGGCGTCCCACGGTGACCACGGCCGATTCGGCCGGGTCCACGTTGCGCGACACCACGGTCTGCAGTGCCACCACGGTGGCGGCGGCGGCCACCAGCGGATCGACCGCCAGGTGTGGCCGTCCCGCATGGCCGCCCGCGCCGGTGAGGGTGATGAAGACCCGGTCCCCGGCCGCGAGGAAGGGGCCGGTCCGCATCAGCAGGTTCCCCTGTGGCGCACCGGGGTGGTTGTGCATGGCGACCACCATGTCGCAGGGAAACTTCTCGAAGAGGCCATCGGCAATCATCGCCTTCGCGCCGCTGTCGAAGCCGCGCTCTTCCGCGGGCTGGAAGATCAGGTTCAGCGTACCGCTGAACCTGCGCGTGGCCGCCAGGTGCCGGGCCGCACCCAGGAGCATGGTGGTGTGACCATCGTGTCCGCACGCGTGCATGCAGCCTGGCACGGTGCTGGCATAGGGCAGGCCTGTTTCCTCCTGGATGGGCAACGCATCCATGTCCGCGCGAAGGCCCAGTCGCTTGCTGCCCTGGCCCACGCGCAACTGCGCCACCAGGCCCGTGCGGCCGATGCCGCGCGTGACCTCGTAGCCCCACTGCTCCAGCTTGCCGGCCACCAGGTCGGAGGTCTCGTGCTCCGCAAAGGCCAGTTCGGGATGGCTGTGGATGTGCTGGCGCCAGCCGGCCAGTTCGTCCTGCTGCGGCGCCAGGTCTTCGACCCGTGTGAGTGGGTGCGGCAGTCGCTGGTTCATCCGATGGAATCCTTCTCGCGAAAAAAAGCGCCGACTGATGACAGCCGGGGTTTCAGGATCGAGGGCGCGTCGGGTGTTTTCTGGTTCATGGCATCACGCTGCTGCGATGGCGAAAGACCGCAGCCAGGGATCAAGGTGGGCGACATCCAACGTGCCAGACTCGAACATCTGCATCATCTCCGCATGGATCAGCATCGGCACCCGTTGCAAGCGCCAGCCGTTGATGCGCAGGAACACGTCGGCAGCCGCAAAGGCGATGCGCTTGTTCCCGTCCACGAACGGGTGGTTGATCGCCAGACTTTCCAGCAGCGCCGCAGCCTCGGCCACGATATCGTCGTAATAGCCTGTCTGCGGGCGGAACAGTGCGGCCTCCAGCGCCCCGGGATCGCGCACGCCCGGCCCGCCGCCGTAACGCTGCATCAGCACCGTGTGCATGCCGAGCACGTCGGCCACGGTCAGGTAATCGTGCGGCACGGCTTACTTCGCCAACTCGCGGTACAGGCTGTCGAATTCGTCGAGGCTGGACGCGAACGAGGCCATCACATGCCGACGGGGACGCTCCTTCTGCTGCCGGTCGATGTAGTCGCGCAGGGCTTCATCGAGCACCGCCTGGAACTGGCGGCCCTGGCTTTCTGCGATCTGGCGCAGCGCGGCCAGCACATCAGGTGCGGCCTGGGAGGAAAACTTTTCGCGGACAGCAGTCGTCATGGCCATCTCCGTCATGATGAATCTTGACGTTTCATGATAGAACAAGATCAGCCCGCTTGCCACCGTCCGTCCGGGTGGCGTTCGAGGTCGGAGCGGCCGCAGCACTGGCGGCTGGAACCCCGCGTGGCGTGGGGACTACGGGCAAGAAAAAGGGTCCGGAAAGGCTGTTCAACCTCGTCTGCTTTCCCGCGCCAGTTCAATTCCTGGTTCGGGAATCGAACCCGCGTCCGTCAGATCGCCACCTTCCACTCCCGCAGCTGGCCAACGGTCTGCGTCAGACCCTGCTTGAGCAGGGTGTCGAGGTACTCGTCCGTCGTCTTGGGCAGGTTCTTCAGCGACCGGCGATGGTTGGCCGCCGCCTCGCACACCCGAGCCGCGTGCAGATCCAGCAGATCGAAGATGAAGTCATCCGGATGCTGGGCGGCCAAGTTGTAGGGCTTGAGCCGCTCCGGCGGGAAGTCCTTCAGGTTGACGGTCACGATCAGACTCGCGCCGCCGTGGATGGCAGCGGCCACTACATGACGGTCGTCTGCATCCGGCAATTCGACGGCCGGGATCAGGTGCTCGAAGCCGGTAACGAGGCTGTCCCGTACATGGGTGTTCATCAGCGATCGCGTGCGCTCCAAGTCCTCGGCCTTCAGGTCTGGGCGCTGCTTCAGGACGTTACGCGTCCACTCGTCGTGGATCATGTCCGTCCAGCGCGCCCGGAACAGATCGGTCAGTGCCAGGCGCATCAGGAAGTCGCGCAGTGGGGCCGGGTAGAGCACGCACGCGTCGTAGATGACGGTGAAGTTCGAACTCATTCATTCGTACCCCATCTTGAGTGCCTGGCCTTGCTCGGCCAGGGCATCGAGGGCCTTGCTGCGCTCGGCGTCGATCCGCTCCTTGTACGCGATCACGTCCTGGTAGCGGACGCGCCGGTGCGTGCCGATCTTGTGGAACGGGATCTCGCCGCGCTCCAGCAACTGCACGAGGAACGGTCGCGAGACGTTGAGCACCTCCGCTGCGTCCTGGGTGGTCAGTTCGGCGTGGATCGGGATGATGCTCACCGCGTTGCCCTCACCGATTTCGGTAAGGACATCCACGAGCAGCCGCAGCGCCGACACCGGGACGCGAACCGGGTGGGACGCTCCCTTATCGTCGAAGATTTCGATCTGCTGGGATTCTGCACGGGTCTGCAAGAAGGCGGACAGTGTCCGACCGCTCTCGCGAGCGATGGCAACTTCTTCGGCCGTCGGCAATGAATGGGTGGAAGAGAGTGTGGTCATGGCAGCCTCCGGGGAGCTTCAAGCAGCGTCATGAGCAGGAGTATAATCGAAATAAACGAATAAGCGAAATATCCGAAACGAGATGGCCTTGCCTGCCAGGCACACGAAAAAGCCCGTCTACGCCATTCGGGCCCTCGGAACGGCCGATTCGGGCGGCTGGCGAACTCCGTAGGCTTCCAGGAAGCCTCGACGACACGCGGGAGCCTGCGCGATCAGGCAAGAAAAAACCCCAACCGGGAACGGTTGGGGTTTTGTTTATTGGTGGAGGCGGCGGGAATTGAACCTGAACCCGCAAATATCTGAGTTCGCTATACATATTAGGTAAACAGGGCGGTTCGATTCGAAGAAATACCCCCGCAAATACCCCCAAGGCTAGTCGGATCATGCCGTACATCGGGCGCCCCCTCGCCACAAGAGATGGCCCAGCCAGACCATTGAGACGTCTCGGAAAGTGCTCGGTTCGCCATAAAATGGAAACTGCAAATGCGGTGCGCGCTGCCTCGGGGCAGCCCGCACCGGCGCTTCGATTGTTATCCCGAACGGGTCAAGGGTCCGGTGCGCCGGCCTTCGGCCGCCCTTGACCTGATCCAGGCCAAGGCCTCCGTTCAGGGGGGATAGTATTTTGTGACTACACTGCCCGATCCCTGTCCAGGAGTCTTTCATGAGCACCGCCGACACCTACGTTCGCGCCCGCATCGACACCGTCACCAAGAAGCGGGCGGCGGATGCACTGGACGCCATGGGCCTGTCCATTTCGGACGCCAACCGTCTGCTCCTGATCCGCGTCGCCCCGAGGAGCGTCACCTGCCCTTCGAGGTCAAGGTCCCCTATGCCCGGACCC
>JAIENF010000354.1 GCA_019751575.1 Burkholderiales bacterium | reverse complement strand
CGGGCGGCGAGTTCGTCGTGGTGTGGATGCCGCCGGAGGTCGGCTTGGTTCAAGCGCGCGAGCAGGTCGAGGTTGGTGGCGAATTCCTTGCCCGATGCGGCGAAGACTACATCGACGCCCTTCCCGCCGGTGAGTGCCATCACCGCCTCGCGCACCGCCTCGACGCTTTCGCGCACCAGCACGTCGGGCGTGCCGGCCGCGCGCGCGAATGCCGCCTTTTCCGGCGTGCTCACCGTGCCGATCGCGCGGATGCCATCAGCCTGCGCCAGCTGCGTCACCGCAGTCGCCACGCCACCGGCTGCGCCATGGATCAGGATGCTGGACGGTCTGGCCACGCCCGATTCGTAGAGCATCGCGCCGGCGAGCTGGTAGTTGGGCAGCGTCACCGCGGCAACCGGGTCGATCGACGCGGGCAGTACGTAGACCGAATCGGCAGGCACGCAGATCGCCTCGGCGTAGCAACCACCGCGGAACGGGAGTTCGCGCGAGCTCACCAGCACGCTCTGCCCCTCGCGCAGCCCGCTGCTGGCGCCAGGACCGATGGCGTCGACCACGCCGGCCATCTCGTTTCCGGGCACCGCCGGCAACGGTGGCATCCACGGATAGGTGCCGGCGCGGATCATCGCATCGGCCCCGCTGACGCCGATCGCTCGGGCGCGGACACGCACCTCTCCGGGCCCCGGTTCGGGCAACGCCCGCTCGACCCACTCGAGCACTTCCGGCCCGCCTCCGCTGCGGCACTGCACGACATGCATCATGGCTGCTCCACCTTCAGGTTGCCCGTCCGGACGACCTTATCCCACATCGCGATGTCCCGCTCGATCAGGCGGCCGAAGTCCTCGGGCGCCATCGCCGTGGGCTCGAGCCCGATGGCCCGCAACCGTTCCTGGACGTCCACGTCCTTCAGCGCACGGCCGATCGCGGCGTTCAACCGTCCGACGATGGCGCGTGGCGTGCCTGCCGGCGCCAGCATCCCGAACCAGACGCTGGCGGCGAACCCGGGCAGCTGCTCGCTCATCGCGGGTACGTCGGGCATCACGTTCCAGCGCTGCTCGCTGGTCACCGCCAGCGCGCGCAGCTTGCCGGCCTTGATATGCGGCAGCAAGGGCCCGGGCGAGACGAACACCGCCTGCACTTCTCCGCCGAGCAACCCGTTGACCGCGAGGAAGGCACCCGCGAAGGGAACATGCACCATGCTGGTCTTCGTCTGCTGCTGCATGAATTCCATCGCCAGGTGCGCGAGGCTGCCCGAGCCGGTGGAGCCCACCGCGATCGCGCCGGGCTTCGTCCGCGCAAGGCTGATCAGCTCCTTCAGCGTGCTGGCCCGGGTGGACGGATGTACCGCGAGGACCATCGGCCCGTCGGCGATCATGCCGACCGGCGTGATGCTCTTCACCGGGTCGTACTGGAGCTTCTGCAGTGCCGGCGTCGCCGTGTAGCTGCCGGAGACCACGCCAACCGTATAGCCGTCGGGATTCGCCCGGGCGATGATGCCGGAGGCCACCGTGCCGCCGGCGCCCCCGCGGTTGTCGATGATGAACTGCTGGCCCAGGTCTTCGGACAGCTTCATGCCGATCACCCTCGACACGATGTCCGACGGACTGCCCGGCGGCGCCGCGGCGACCACCCGGATCGGCCTGTCCGGCCAGCGGGCCGCCGACGTCTGCGCCGACAGCGCAGGCGCGTGGGCGGCTATCGAAAGTGCAAGCGACGCCAGCAATGCGGCGCGCCCACCCTGACTGCGGCATACCTTTTCCATCGCTGCTCCTCCTCACTGGTGCGGCAGGGGCTGCCGCACATCCGCCGGGTTGATCCCGATCCGTATGGGGTCACTGTACTGGAGTACGCGACCCAGTGCGAGCCGGACCCCGCGCATATTGGCGATAATCGTCTCCCCGACGACCGCGACGACGCTCCAGATGAAACCCGTTCCCAAGCCCCTGTTCCTGCGCGGTGCGCGCGTCCTCGACCTCGACGCCGACCTCGACGACCCGCCGGCCCGGGACATCCTGTGCGAGGGCGGCGCGATCACCGCCGTCGGCACCGGGCTGGCCGTCCCCGACGGCGCGGAAGTGATCGAAGCCTCGGGCATGCTGGCCATCCCCGGCCTCGTCAACTCGCACTACCACTCGCACGACGTGCTGGCCAAGGGCATGTTCGAGGACCTCTCGCTCGAGCACTGGGGCGTGCTGGCCGGTCCGCTCGGCGCGAAGCGCTCCCTGGCGGAGGTGCGTGCCCGCACGCTGGCCGGCGCGCTGGAGTGCCTGCACAACGGCATCACGACGGTGCAGGACATGAACAGCACCGCGCCGTTCAGCGACGAGGTGCTCGACACCATCGTCGGCGCCTACGCCGATGCAGGCATCCGGGTGATCCTCGGCATGACGGTGCGCGACCAGTCGCAGCTGGACACGATCCCGTGGATCGCCGACCTCGCTCCCGCCGAGCTGCACGGCATCATCGGCACCGGACGCGATGCAGCCGGGCCACAGATGGCATTCGTGGAAGCCGCGCTCGATCGCATCGGCGACCGTGGCGGCATGGTGCGCTGGGCGCTGGCCCCGTCGGCACCGCAGCGCTGCTCGCCGGCGCTGCTCGAGGCGGTGGCCGACCTGTCGCGCCGCCGTTCGCTGCCGGTCTACACCCATGTCTACGAGAGCCGGACGCAGCGCATCTTCGCGCACGAGCGGCTGAAGGCGCACGGCGGTTCGGCGATCCGGCTGCTCGAGGACACCGGACTGCTCGGCCCGCATGTCTCGCTCGCGCACGGCATCTGGCTCGACGACGACGAACTCGACACGGTCGGCAGCACCGGCACCAACGTCGTGCTGAACATGCTGAGCAACCTGAAGCTGAAGAGCGGCGTGGCACCGATCCTCGAATACCGCGCGCGCGGCGTGAACATCGCGCTGGGCTGCGACAACTGCAGCTGCAGCGACGTGCAGAGCATGCTGCAGGTGATGAAGCTGTTCTGCCTGCTGGCAGCGGTGAGCACGCTCGAGCGCTCCACCGTCACCGCAGCCGAAGCCTTGCGCGCCGGCACGCTCGGGGGCGCACGCAGCGCCGGCCTGTCCGGCTCGATCGGCGCGATCAAGGCCGGCCACCGTGCCGACCTGGTGCTGATGGACCGGACCGACCCCGCCTATGTCCCGTACAACAGCGCGGTGCGACAACTGGTGTATGCCGACAGCGGCCGCTCGATCCGCCGCGTGATCGTGGATGGCGAAGTGGTGGTGCAGGACGGCCGCAGCACCCGGGTCGATGAAGCAGCGCTGCGCGGAGAAATCGAAGGCCTGATGCCGTCCGTGCGTGCCGACATCGGCAAGCTCCAGGCCGGCTACGTTAAAGTACTGCCCTGGATCGACGAGGTGAACCGACGCGCATGGTCGATGCCGCTGCCGTTCCACCGCCATGTCGGGCTGCCGCGGCGCTGAAGCGCCCTGAATCCATTTCCGAAAGACCCAAGTGACTGCCCACGTGATTGCCTACGACACCGCCAACCCCGGCGATGTCAGTGACTTCAGCCGCAACCTTGCCCGCTTCGAACCCTCGCGCATCCGCAAGCTCGCGCTGCTGGTGAAGACCGAAGGCAACTCCGACGTCAACGACTTCTCGCGCGAATTCGCGCTGCTCAGCCTGACCGCGGCGATCGAGGCCCATGGCGGCAAGGCACTGGCCGAACGCTCGACCTTCCTGATCTCGACCGGCTGCGAAGGGGCGATGACGCCGTTCGGCTATCTGTTCGTCGACGTGGAGGATGCTCCCGCCGACAAGGCACCGGCAGGGTCCGGTAGTGCGCTGGCCTTCGGCTGCGCGCGCAGCCGTTCGCTGACGCCGGAAGAGATCGGCACGCCGGCGCATGCGGTGATCGTGGCCGAGACCGTCGAAGCCGCGATGCGCGAGGCCGGCGTGAAGGCGGCCGATGTCGCGCTGGTGATCGTGAAGACGCCGGTGACCAGCCACATCCCGGCCACGGCCGGTGCGGTGCGCAACACCCGGGTCACCTCCGCGCATTCGAAGGCGGTGGGCGCGCTGGGCGCAGGCCTTGCCCTGGGGGAAGTGCCGCGCGAGAAGATCGTGCAGGAAGCATTCAACACCGACCATAGCCTGTATGCGAAACGCGCGATGGTGTTCTCGGGTGCCGAACTCGACTGCGTCGAGATCATGCTGCTCGCCAACCGTCCTGGCGCCGCCGGCGACCTGAGCGTGCACACCGGCTTCCTGCGCGACGTGCTGGATGCCAGGGGCCTGCGCGACATGTACTCCGCGGCCGGCTGTACCTTCGATGCAGACGGACAGGTCGCCGACGCGCAGCGCGTGGTCGCCACCCTGATCAAGGCCGGCTCCGCGCCCGACGGCAAGGTGCGCGGCGTACGCACCACGATGAAGAGCAGCCACCTCGACATGGACAAGCATGTACGCGCCGCGATGAGCGGCATCATCGGGTCGATCCTCGGCTCGACTCGCACCTTCATCTCGGCCAATACCGTGCACCAGGCGCCGCCCGGCGGCGGCCTGTGCGCCTGCATCGTGCGAAAGGCATCCTGACCATGGGCCAGCTGCGCATCCTTGCCGAAGCCGACGTGCGTTCCGTGCTCGATACGACCATCGCCCTGGACCTCGCGCGCCGCACCCTGGTCGACCAGGCCGCGGGCCGAAGCCTGCTGTCGTCGCCTTCCGCGATGGCACTGGACGCCCGGCCGGTCGGTGGCCCGAAGTTCAAGTTCAAGGCCGCCGCGGTCGGCCACCTGAACGCCTCCGGCATCCGCCTGCTGTCGCACCCGGGTCCCACCGCGATGAACACCAACTACTGCGCGGTGTACGACCACTCGGGCTACCAGATCTCCGGCCTGGTGTCGGAGCACTGGCTGAGCCGGCTGCGCACCGCCGCGTTCGGCGCGGTGTCCGTGCAGGCGCTGGTGAACCCCGGTCCGCTGGTCGTCTCGCTGTTCGGCACCGGCGGCATCGCGAGCGAGATCGTTCCGATGCTGGCACAGGCGCTGGACGTGAAGGAACTGCGCGTCACGTCACGCCAGGCGAAGAGCATGGACGCGTTCATCGCCGCGCAGGCGGCAAACGTGCGCGTGCCGATGCGTGCCGAACCCGACGGCCGAAAGGCGGTCGATGGCGCGGACCTGGTGGTCACCCTGACCGAGTCGCCCTCGCCGCTGGTGTTCGGCGGTACGCTCAAGCCGGGCGCGGTGGTCTGCTCGATGGGCAGCTACAACGAGGTCGACTATCCGGTGCTGGCCGAGGCCGACCGCTTCATCGTCGACGACATCGACTTCGCGGCCGAGATGGGCGATGGCGGAGCCTGGATCGAGCAGGGCCACCTCACCCGCGCCACGTTCGAGGCGCGCGTGGATGCACTCGCCTGCGACGTGCTGTGCGGTGCAAGACCGGGCCGGCAGTCGCCGTCCGACCGGATCGTGGCATTGATCCAGGGCATGGCGATCGGCGACATCGCCTTCGCCGCGCATGCACTGCAGGAAGCGGGACGGCGCGACCTGGGTCGTACCGTCCCGCTCGACTGAACCGGCTACTGCTCGATCTTGATGTTCGCCCGCTTCACGATGTCCATGTAACGGGCGCTCTCGGCACGCAGGAACTTCCCGAACTGGACGGAATCCATCGGCATCGGGTTCATGCCCTGCTTGGCGAGCGCGGCGCGGAAATCCGGCATCGCGACATTGTCGACCACCAGTTTCGAGATGCGGTCGATCGCCTCGCGCGGCGCCTTGGCCGGCATCAGCATGCCGTACCACAAGCGGATGTCGAGGCCGGGGATGCCGCCTTCGGCGAAGGTCTGCATGCCCGGGAACTCCGGGTCACGGGCAGTGCCGGTGACCGCGATCGGCTTCACCTTGCCCGACTTGAACACCGGGTTCATCGAGGCCATCGAACCGAAGTACATGTTGACATGCCCGCCGAGCAGGGCGGCCATCGCATCGCCCCCGCCCTTGTAGGGCACCGGCGTCATCTTCACGCCGGTGATCAGCGTGAACAGTTCACCGGCCAGGTGCTGGTTGCCGCCGATCTG
>JAIENF010000626.1 GCA_019751575.1 Burkholderiales bacterium | reverse complement strand
TCACCTGCCGCCCCCCTGCACCGGACGCGCCAGTTCGAAGTGCAGCACGTCGGTGCGGCCCGAGTCGAAACCGGCCGCGCAGTACGAGAGGTAGAAGCGCCACATCCGGATGAAGCGCTCGTCGAAGCCGAGCGCTCGCACCCGCGGCTCGCACTCGGTGAACGCCTTGAGCCAGCGGCGCAGGGTTTCCGCGTAGTCGGGGCCGAACGCCTCGCTGGCCCGCAGGTCGAGTCCGGCACGCTCGCCCTGCTTCGCGAACGCGGCCTCGGAGGCGAGCATGCCGCCGGGAAACACGTACTGCTGGATGAAGTCGGTGCCGCGGCGATAGCGGCCGAACACCTCGTCATGGATGGTGATGCCCTGGATCACCGCCCGGCCGCCCGGCTTCAGCAGGTCGCGGATCGCCCGGAAGTAGGCTGGCCAGAAGCGCTCGCCGACCGCCTCGTACATCTCGATCGACACCACGTGGTCGAACTGTCCCTGCACGTCGCGGTAGTCGGTGTACGACAGGTCGACCAGGGGGGACAGCCCGGCGTCCGCCATCCGTTTCCGCGCGTACTCGAGCTGCGCGGGCGACAGCGTGATGCCGCGCACCCGGCAGCCGCGCCGCGCAGCGGCTTCGGCAAAGCCGCCCCAGCCGCAGCCGATCTCGAGGATGGTCTCGCCCGGCTTCGCACCGAGCCGGTCGAGGATGCGCTCGTACTTGGCGTGCTGTGCGCGGTCGAGGGGCTGCGACAGGTCGCCCCCGAACCATGCGGATGAATAGCTCATCGTCGGGTCGAGCCACAGCTGGTAGAACTCGTTGCCGAGGTCGTAGTGCGCGACGATGTTCCGCCGGCTGCCCGAGCGGGTATTCGCGCGCGACCAGTGGCGCAGGCGGTACCAGAGCACCGCCGCCCAGTTGCCGTAGAACGCGCGTTCGATGTGCTGCTGGTTGAGCAGTGCGATGGTCAGCAGGTCGGCTGGACGGTCGATGTCGCAATCGCCCGACATGTAGGCTTCCGCGAGCCCGATGTCGGCGGTGCGCAGGATCTCCTCGGCCGCCTTCCATGAACGCAGGGTCAGCGTGGCATGGGGCCCCGCTTCGCCACCGAAGGAAAGCCAGTCGCCCTCGGGGGTCACGAGGTCGATGCGGCCGACCTGGATTCGATCGAGCACGCGCAGGAACAGCTGCCCCGCCGGAGGCATGGCCGCACGGATCCGGCGTACCGCCTCCTGGTCGGTGACCTGCTGCGCCTCTGCACCGCGCGACTGCTCGACAGTGACTTCAGTCATCGATCTAACCTTTCTGCATGTATCGGGCGTGATGCAAGACCGTGCACGACACGACCCAAGACGGCGGCGGCTGCGTCAGCGCGTCGTCGTTTCAGCGGGTGGCATGGGCTTGCGATGGAACACCGCCCCCTTCCACCACAGTTTCAGGGCCTGCAGGTGGATGCGTGCGATCACGCCCACCATCAGCCATGGCAGGCGCAGGAACGCGCGCAGCAGGCGCAGGTCGGTCGGCATTGCGGCCGTGCCGGACAACGAGGTGTTGAGCTGAGGCTGGCCAGCGCGGTGGTACTCGATCCGGAACAGGCTCCGGCCAGCCGATTCGTGGAAGCGGAAGCGGTACTCGCCATCCACCGGGAAGAACGGCGAGACATGGAACACCTTGCGCGCGCGCAGGCATGCGCCGGTGCCGATCGGGCCACCATCCCCGCTCGACACCAGGTAGTTGTGGTGCTCGCCGAACGTGTTGCTGACTTCGCACAGCACCGCGCGCAGCCGGCCCTGCCGGTCATGGCACATCCAGAAGCTCACCGGGTTGAACGCGTACCCCAGCACGCGCGGCAGGGTGTAGAGCACCACTTCGCCGTCCGCGTCCCGCAACCCGTTGTCGGACAGCAGGCCGCGGATCCAGGGCAACAGCGGCGAACCGTCGCGCGCACCGTAGTCGCGGCGCATCACGCTGAACAGGTTGAAGCGGTCGATGCCGAGCAGGCGGGGGCGATCCTGCGGCCGACCCGACTCGAGCCAGGACAGTGGCAGGCGAAGGAAGAACGCCGGATAGCGGAACGCGTGACCGACCGGCACGAAACGCCGGTGCAGCACCTCGCCGGCACACAGCGCAGGCGTGAGCGGGCACTCGCTCATCGCGGCACCCTCATGCCGAGGCCGCCGTGGCCGACCGGACCGACGTGGCCGCCGCGACCTCAGGCTGAGGCGCGCCGACGGCCGGAGTGGCCCAGGGCGCCTCGACGCCGAGGGCCGCCGCGACTGCCAGGGCCGATTTCAGGCCATCTTCATGGAACCCGTAGCCGGTCCAGGCACCGCAGTACCAGGTGCGGCGGATCCCCTGGATCGACGGCAGCCGCTGCTGGGCGGCGAGTGCCGCCGCATCGAGCATCGGATGTGCGTACTCGATGCGACGGATCACCTGCGCCGGGTCCACCGGACGATGCGGATTCAGGGTCACCATCACCGGTGTCTGCACCGGCAGCGGCTGCAGGCGGTTGATCAGGTAGGTCACGCTGACCGACGCGGCCGCCTCGGCGCCGGGCGCGGGACCAGGCCTGCCCCCGGTGCCAGTACCCGAGTAGTTCCATGCGGCCCGGGCCACGCGCGCACGCGGCAGGAACGACTCGTCGGTATGCAGCCACGCCACGTTGGGCTGGTAGCGCACCGCGCCGAGCAACGCGGATTCCTCGGCCGAGGCATCGGACAGCAGCGCGAGGGCTTCGTCGGAATGACAGGCGAACACGACCTGGTCGAACCGTTCGACGCGCCCGGCGGCGGTGACCTCGGCCCCGTCTGCCAGGCGGCGCACCCGGGTGACCGGCGTCGACAGTCGCACGTCGGCAAGGTCGGCACACAGGCGGCGCACGTATTCGCGCCCGCCGCCGGTGACGGTCATCCAGCGCGGCCGGCGCGTCACCTGGAGCAGCCCGTGGTTCACGAAGAAGCGGATGAAGCTCGCCACCGGGAACGCCCGCATGGTGTCCACCGGGCAGGACCAGATCGCCGCCGCCATCGGCAGCAGGTACCAGTCGCGGAACGCGTCTCCATAGCGGCCGCGTTCCAGGAAGCTGCCGAGGTCCATCGGGCGCGAGGGATCCGGCTCGACGAAGCCGGGCGCCTCGCGGTTGAAGCGGGCGATGTCGGAGAGCATCCGCCGGAAGCGCGGGCTGAGCAGGTTGCGCTTCTGCGCGAACAGCGATGCGATCGACGTGCCGGCCCACTCGACCCGGGGCTGCTCGATGCAGACGCTGAACGACATCTCGCTGGTGGTCGACGGCACGCCCAGCAGGTCGAACATCGCGATCAGGTTGGGATAGGTCCGCTCATTGAACACGAGGAATCCGGTGTCCACCGGAAAGCGCTGCCCGGCGACATCCACGTCGATCGTGTTGGTATGGCCGCCCGGCCGGTCGCCGCCCTCGAACAGGGTTACCTTGTACCGATCGCGAAGGAGCCAGGCCGTGGCCAATCCGGATATGCCGGAACCCACCACTGCTATCGTTGTCTGCTGCACCCGCCGTCATCCTTCTGGTTTGGTGCCGGGATCTTCTGGCCGCACGCCAGCCGGGCCGGCGACAGGCGATCTTAATCGAGCGTCGTATCCTGACAACCCTGTTTGCAAGGGCTCACCGTGTGCTGCATGATCTGCGCCACCGGGTTACCGGGCGGCTACCGCGGGCGTTCGTCGGCCGATTCCGCTCTCGGCAAGGCCTGCCCGCACAAATCGCTTGTCCTAGTCAGTATCGCCTGCCTGATGTAGCCTCAGCAAATCCCTTCGCTTGTGTCTAATCTGCACCATGGACAAGAAAACTTCGGTGGTTGAGGAACCGGGCGCTGAACGCGCACCGGTGAACATCAGTTCCGTCGAGCGCGACACCGGTCTTTCCAAGGACGCGCTGCGCGTCTGGGAGCGCCGATACGGATTCCCGCAGCCTTACCGCGATGCGCATGGCGAACGCATCTACCCGTCCGACCAGGTCGACAAGCTGCGCCTGCTCAAGCGTCTGCTCGACCAGGGCCACCGTCCGAGCAAGATCATCGACAAGTCGCTGGACGAGCTCAACGCACTGTGCAACGAGGCAGAGAGCCCCGCGCACAGCGCGGATGTCGAAGCGCTGCTGGACCTGGTCCGGTCGCACAAGTCGCTCGAGCTGCGCCAGATGCTCACCCAGAACCTGCTGCGCGACGGGCTGCGCAGGTTCGTGCTCGACATCGTCGTCCCGCTGAACCGGGCCATCGGCAACGCCTGGGTACGCGGCGAGATCGCGGTCTTCGAGGAACACCTCTACACCGAGCAGATGCAGGGCCTGCTGCGCAATGCGATCGCCAGCATCCAGCTCCGCGGCCACTCGCCGCGCGTGCTGCTGACCACGCTGCCCGGCGAGCAGCACGGCATGGGCCTGCTGATGGCGGAGGCGCTCCTCACGCTCGAGGGCGTCTACTGCGTGCCGCTCGGCGTCGAGACGCCGGCCACGGACATCCTGGCGGCGGCAATTGCACACGACGTGGACATCGTGGCGATTTCCTTCAGTTCCGCGTTCCCTGCACGGCTGGCCACCGGTAGTATTCGTGAATTGCGCGAGATGCTTCCGTCCCGCATACCCCTCTGGGTCGGCGGCGATGCCATGTTGCGCGCCCGTACGCCCGGGGAGGGCATCGAAGTGCTTCGCGGACTTGACCAGATCATCACCGCCCTCGGCGAAAGGCGGGCCCGCCTTTCCGACTGAATCCCCCATGCTATATCCGAAGATCTTCCGCCAGCTGGAGAAAGTCCGCTGGAACATGGCAGATGACGTCCCGTGGGACACGTTCGACCCTGCACTGCTCAGCGACGAGCAGGCGCGAACGATCAAGATGAACGCGATCACGGAATGGTCTGCACTGCCGGCGACCGAGATGTTCCTGCGCGACAACCGGCATGACAGCGACTTCTCCGCGTTCATGTCGGTCTGGTTCTACGAAGAGCAGAAGCATTCGCTGGTGCTCATGGAGTACCTGCGCCGCTTCCGTCCGGACCTGCTGCCGACCGAAGAAGAACTGCATGCAGTCCGGTTCGAGTTCGACCCCGCGCCCTACCTCGAGACGCTGACGCTGCATTTCTGCGGCGAATTGCGCCTCACCCAGTGGTACCAGTGCGCGGCCGAATGGCATACCGAACCGGTGATCCAGCACATCTACCGGCTGCTGTCCCATGACGAGGCCCGCCATGGCGGGGCTTACCTGCGCTACATGCAGCAGGCGATCGAGAAGTTGGGCGACGACGCGCGCCGGGCGTTCGCCAAGGTCGGCGTGCTGATGGCCTCCGCCGGCCGTACCGGCCAGGCGCTGCACCCGACCAACCTCCATGTGAGCAAGTCCCTGTTCCCGAACGACACGGTGCAGAGCCGGCTGCCCGATCCGGCCTGGCTCGAGCACTGGCTCGACCAGCAGATCCGCTTCGACCGCGACTGGGAGGGCAAGGTCGTCGGTTCCATCCTGAAGAAGCTGTCGACGCTGCTGGGCGAGAACTTCGATACCGTGCAATCGCTCAACCGCTACCGCAAGACGCTGAATGCCGCCGTCGCGCCTGTCGTCCCGGCAGCGGTGGCAGGCACGCCCGCCCCGGCCTGATCCGATGCCGGACGAGGCTGCAGCGAAACCCGCGCCTCCGCCGGCCTTCGAGCGCAAGCTGTGCCCGCCGGAACAGGCGGCGGCGCGGGCGGCACGGCTCGAGGCCCCGGTCGTCTTCACCAACGGCTGCTTCGACCTGTTGCACCGCGGTCATGTCACCTATCTCGCCCAGGCCCGGGCACTCGGCGCCTCGCTGGTCGTCGCGCTGAACAGCGATGAATCGGTGCGTCGCCTCGGCAAGGGCGACGATCGACCGGTGAACACGCTCGCCGACCGGATGGCGGTCATGGCAGCGCTGGAGTGCGTCGACCTCGTCACCTGGTTCGACGCGGACACGCCGCTGGACCTCGTGGTCGCAGTGCGGCCGCAGGTGCTGGTCAAGGGTGG
>JAIENF010000541.1 GCA_019751575.1 Burkholderiales bacterium | reverse complement strand
ACGACCATGATGTGGATGGATGGCATCGCTCCCCTCGACGTGCTGCCTGCCTATGTCGCTGCGGTGGTGGCGCTGCTGGTGTTCGGCGTCCCCGCGGCGCTGCAGCAGCATCGCCACCAGCCGATCGCCGCAGACGTCGAACCCGGGACGCGGATCGACTGGGTGCGCGTGGGCATCGTCGCGTTCATCCTGCTGTCGGCGATCTGCACCAACGTGTACGTGAACCTGCGGCACCGCGAACTCGCCGACAGCTTCCCGTTCATCGGCTGCGCCGTGTTCAGTGCCATCCTCGCCAGCGCGCTGCTGCGCCGGCCCGATTGGGGCGTGGTGCCGGAGGCCGCGAAGGGCGCGGTCTTCCTGCTGTCGCTCGTGCTGTGCGCATCGATGATGCCGGTCGAACACCTGCCGGCGGCGAGCTGGCAGACCGCGCTGGGCCTGGGCTTCGTGTCGTCGGTGTTCGACAACATTCCGCTGACCAAGCTCGCGCTGGAGCAGGGCGGCTACGACTGGGGCTTCCTTGCCTTCGCGGTCGGCTTCGGCGGGTCCATGCTGTGGTTCGGCTCGTCCGCGGGGGTCGCGTTGTCCAACCAGTTCCCGCAGGCGCGCTCGGTGGCGGCCTGGCTTCGCCACGGCTGGCATGTGGTACTGGGCTACGTCGCGGGCTTCCTTGCGATGCTGCTGGTGATGGGCTGGAATCCCCATGAACCGCATCGCCGCGCTCCGCTCGCCCCTGTCCCGGCAGCCGAGGCGCCGGTGCCGGCCGCGCCGGTCGCCGGCGGACCGGCAGGACCCCGCTCAGCGCAGTAGCGAGAGCGCCAGCTGCGGGATGGCGTTCGCCTGCGCGAGCATCGAGACGGCCGCCTGCTGGAGGATCTGCGCGCGCACCTGCCTGGCAGACTCCTGCGCGAAGTCGGCATCCATGATGCGCGAACGGCTGGCAGCCAGGTTGACCGAACCGCTGCGCAGGTTGGCGATCACGCCGTCCATCCGCGACAGCTGGGCGCCTATCTCGCCACGCTGGCTGTTGAGGAAGGTCAGCGCTTCGTCGATATGCACGATCGCCCGGCGTGCGTCCTTCGCGACATCCACCTCGCCCAGGCCGAGTGCCTGCACGTTGACGGCGCCGACCCGGCTGTCGATGGTCTGGCCGCCTTCCTGCAACGCGGACTGGGTGCCGACGTGGAAGGACAGGTTGCGCGTGGAGGTGCCGGTCGGGTTCGATTCGTCGTACCTCAGCCTGAACCCCTTGAGCGTATTGTCGCCGTAGGCGGTGCCGCTGATGTTGTCGATCACGCTCTCGGCGGTGAAGGCCGGCCCGCGGTCCGCGTCCAGGCCGCCGATGGCGCCCGTGTCCGCGTTGGCGAGGTCGATGCCTGCATTGAAGAAGGCGGCACCGTTCGCCGCGAAGTCAGCCTCGAACGCGGCGAGCGAAGTCGGCCCGCCCGAGGCCGCGAAGAACTGGCTGAAGGTGGCATCCATCGTCGCGCCCGGCTGCGACAGGGCCTGCATGAACGCCTTCAGGCCGCCGCTGGCGCCCGCATCCTTCAGTGCATCGTGCAGGTAGCGCGTCGCGAGGTAACCGGTCGAGTAGTGCGCCGAGGTGCTGGCCCAGCTGCCGAGCGGGGCGGCGGTGAGCAGGGCCCCGATGCCGCCGGCGGCCTGCACGTCGGCCGCGAGGCGCTCATCGGCGCCATGGACGAACTCGGCCACGCCTTCGGTGAACCAGGTCGGCAGCGCCTGGAAGTTGTCCATTGCGCGGTACATCACCGCATGCACCATCTCGTGCGCGATGATGCGGTCGTTGTAGAACGGCGCGTTGCCGCCGCTGGGCAGGTTGGGCGGCGTGAAGTCCGCCATGTCCACCTGCAGCCGGAGGTCGGTTCCCTTCACGCCCGGGCCTGCGCTGGTGAACGCGCCGACGACGCGGGCCGCGGCGCCGCCGGCGCTGTCGGTGAAGGCGGTGAGCTGGATGCGCAGCTCCGCGCCGTCGCCCTGGATGCCGAAGAAGCGGCTGATCCGCGATTCCGCCTCTTCCAGCCAGCCGAGCTTCAGCCCGTCGAGCACGGCCCGTACGTTGGTATCGCCGGCGATGCCCTGGGTCTCCTGTGCGAACACCTGGGTGCCGTTGAACGTGGTGGCGCGGCCGACGCGATCGATCTCGGCCATCAGTTGCGACACTTCGGCCTGCAGGGCGGCACGGTCGTTGCTGTTGTTCGTCGCGTTGGCCGCCTGCACCGCGAGTTCGCGCGCGCGCTGCAGCGCTTCGACCACGGTCCCCATCGCCCCTTCGGCGGTCTGCAGCAGCGACACGCTGTCGTTCGCGTTGCGTTCCGCCCGGTTCATCCCCCGCAGCTGCGCCGTCATCCGCGAACCCACGGCCAGTCCCGCCGCGTCATCTGCGGCGGAATTGATCCGCAGGCCCGATGACAGGCGCGACAGCGAACGCGTCAGGTCGTTCGAGGTGCGGTCGAGCGAGCGCTGCGCATTCAGGGAAAACAGGTTGGTGGAGATCTGCATGGCTGCGGATCGGTCCTGGCCCGGGCGGGAGTGAAGGAGGGTGGACGAATCTGTCTAGCGGCATGAATTCCGGAAAATTGATGATGAATCCCGGAAAAGATGTCTTCCGGGACGCTTTTTTCGTCTGACGGAGGGGGTTCAAGCGGATCGACCTTTCCGTGGAGGCCCGGGAGCGCTATCATTTTCACGGGTTAGCACTGTCGCGTACCCTCCGTCGCCAACGGCGACACCCGGTTCGAGAGACGGGCAGAGAGGGACGGGAGGAGCGGGTGCATCCAACACGAGTGACGGAAGCGCCACGCGCGCCAGGCCGTCGCGCGTCTTCCATCCTTGAGGAGGCAGCACGCATGACCATGAGCGACAACAAGAGCCAGGCCCCGAAGCGCCGCAGGTTCCTGGCCGGCGCGGCCGGAGCGGCAGGCGCAGCCACCCTGGCGTTCCCGGCCGTGGTGCGCGGCCAGGGAGCACCGATCACGCTTCGGTTCCAGAGCACGTGGCCGACGAAGGACATCTTCCACGAGTACGCGCTCGACTTCGCCAAGCGCGTGAACGACATGTCCGCCGGGCGCCTGCGCATCGAGGTGCTCCCGGCCGGCGCCGTGGTCAAGGCGTTCGACCTGATCGACGCCGTGAACAAGGGCGTCCTGGACGGCGGGCATGGCGTGGCCGCCTACTGGTACGGCAAGAACACGGCCTACTCGCTGTTCGGCACGGGCCCGTCCTTCGGCATGGATGCCAACATGCTGCTCGGCTGGATCCACTACGGTGGCGGGCGCCAGCTCTACACCGAGCTGCAGCAGAAGGTGATGGGCTTCGATGTCGAGGGGTTCCTGTACGGTCCGATGCCGACCCAGCCGCTGGGCTGGTTCAAGAAGGTGATCAAGGGGCCGGAGGACTTCAAGGGCCTGAAGTACCGCACCGTCGGCCTTTCGATCGACGTGTTCCGCGAGATGGGTGCGTCCGTGGTGGCGCTGCCCGGGGCCGAGATCGTGCCGGGCCTCGATCGCGGACTGATCGACGCGGCGGAGTTCAACAACGCCTCCAGTGACCGCCTGCTCGGGTTTCCCGACGTCTCGAAGATCTGCATGCTGCAGAGCTACCACCAGCCGCTCGAGTGCTTCGAGATCCTGTTCAGCAAGAAGCGCTACGACTCGCTGCCGGCGGACCTGCGCGAAGTGATCGGCAATGCCGCGACCGCTTCGTCGGCGGACATGTCGTGGAAGGGAATGGCGCGCTACTCGCAGGATTACATCGAGATGCGCACCAAGCAGAACGTGCGCTTCTACCGCACGCCGAACTCGGTGCTGCAGGCGCAGCTCAATGCATGGGACCGCGTCGTGGCTGCCAAGTCCAAGGAGAATCCCCTGTTCGCGAAGATCCTGACTTCGCAGCGCGAATGGGCGGAGCGGGTGGTCAGCTGGTCGAACGACACCGTGGTGCCGAACGGCATGGCCTTTGCGCACTATTTCCAGCGCAAGGCAGCACCCGCGAAGAAAGGCTGATCCGCGGCGCAGCGGCGCCACCCTGCTATATAGTGGGGTGGTGCCGTTTCCTCATTCGCGGCGGGTGCCGGGGGGCTTCCATTGAACGTACAGAAGACGCTGATGCTGATCGACGGGATCAGCACCTGGACCGGCAAGGCCTTCGCATGGACGATCGTCGCGCTGATGCTGGCGATCGTCTACGAGGTGGTCGCGCGCTACGTCTTCAATGCGCCCACCCAGTGGGCGTTCGACGTCAGCTACATGCTGTACGGAACGCTGTTCATGATGGCCGGTGCATACACGCTCGCGCGCAACGGCCATGTCCGTGGTGACGTGCTGTACGGCTTCCTCCCGGTGCGCATGCAGGCCGGGTTCGACCTCGTCCTGTACTTCGTGTTCTTCATCCCAGGCATCGCCGCACTCGCCTACTTCGGCATCGGCTTCGCACAGACATCCTGGTCGCTCGGCGAGCACTCGAGCCTGACCCCGGGCGGGCCGCCGGTCTACCACTTCAAGACGCTGATCCCGATCGCCGGTGCGCTGGTGCTGCTGCAGGGCGTGGCCGAGATCATCCGCTGCATCCTCGCCCTGAAGACCGGCGAGTGGCCACGGCGCCTGCACGACGTCGAGGAGGTCGACGTGGCAGGCCTGAAGGGCATGGTCGAGGCGCGCAGCGCCGGCGCCGGCCTGGCGGGCGACAGCGGCTCGCCGACGATCCCGTCCGCACCGGGAGCGCGCTGATGAACCGCGCCATGTTCCTGGGGCTGGGCTGCATCGCGGCCATCGTGCTCGCGATCCTGCTGCTGATGCCGCCGTTCGCCGAATGGCAGAACGGCCATTTCGGGCTGCTCATGCTGGCCCTGATCGTGGTCGCGATCCTGCTCGGGTTCCCGACCGCATTCACGCTGATGGGCCTGGGCATGCTGTTCGGCTTCGTGGCGTTCCACCGGTCGGACCAGCAGTGGTTCGAGAACTCCATCTTCGAACTGATGGTCCAGCGCACCTACGGCACGATGACCAACGACGTGCTGATCTCGGTGCCGCTGTTCGTGTTCATGGGCTACATCGTCGAGCGGGCCAACATCATCGACAAGCTGTTCGGCAGCGTGCAGCGGGCGATGGGCAACCTGCCGGGATCCCTCGCCGTGGCGACCATCGTCACCTGCGCGGTGTTCGCGACGGCCACCGGCATCGTCGGCGCCGTGGTCACGCTGATGGGCCTGCTCGCACTGCCGGCGATGCTGCGTGCGGGATACGACGTGCGCCTGTCGGCCGGCGCGATCACCGCGGGCGGCTGCCTGGGCATCCTGATCCCGCCGTCGGTGCTGCTGATCCTCTACGGAGCCACGGCAGGCGTATCGGTGGTTCAGCTCTATGCCGGGGCCTTCTTCCCCGGCGTGATGCTGGCCACGCTCTACGTGGTCTACGTCATCGTGCGCGCCTGGCTGCAGCCGTCGCTGGCGCCGCGCCTGCCGCCGGAACCGGTCAAGCCGGCGCCGGCGTGGGTGAGTGCACTTCAGGGTCCGTCCGGACGCAACTTCACGCTGTCGGTGCTGTTCGCACCGCTTTCGATGGCCCGCGCCAGGCTGTCGGCCAATGGCGATGCCACGCTGAAGGCGACGCCCTGGTCCACGGTGCTGAAAACCTCCGGCAGCCTGCTGTTCCCGCTGCTCGGCATGCTCGCGCTGGTGTGGTTCATCCACCATATGGGCACGCTGGGCGGTGGCGCGCGGCCGGCCGAGGGCGGCGCGACGCCGGTCGAGCTGTCCGTGCCGGGGTTGGCGGGGGCCGAGGTGCCCCAGGAACTGTCGGGTGGCCTCGGCGAACAGCCGCGCGAACTCGGGGCGTCGACCGAGGCGCCGATGGCGCTCGCCGAGCAGCCGCGGGAACTGGGCGGCGGCGAGCCCGCACCGCTCGACGGCTCTCCTGCGAGTGCCGTCGGCGGCGATGCGCCGGTCG
>JAIENF010000204.1 GCA_019751575.1 Burkholderiales bacterium | reverse complement strand
CCACCGCGAACCCGCGCCCCTGTTCACCGGCGCGCGCCGCCTCGATCGCCGCATTCAGCGCGAGCAGGTTGGTCTGGCTGGCGATGTCCGAGATCACCGCGACGATCTTGCCGATGTGCCCGGCCGACTCGGACAGTCGGCCGACGGTGGTCGTGGTGTGCTGCACGGTATCGGCAAGCGCCCGTATGTCGTGCGCGGCGCGGCGCGACATGTCGATGCCCTGCTGTGCATCGGCAGCACTGGCGCGTGCGGCCTGGGCAGCCTCCTGCACGTTGTTGGCGACTTCGCCGATGGCGACGGTCACCTGCTCGACGGCGGCCGCGGTCGACGCCGATGCGTCGCTCACGGCGCTCGCCTCGCGGGCCACGCTGCCACTCGCCGTCGCGACCGAGCGCGACTGGCCGCCGGTCTCGCCGGCCGCCTGCTGCACGTTGATCAGGATCGCCTGCAGGTTGGCCATCATCGCGTTGTACGCGTCGGCCATCCGGCCCACCTCGTCGCGGCGCGGCAGGCGCACGACGCGACGCAGGTCGTCATCGCGCTGGGTCGCCGACATCGCTTCATGCAGCCGGCCGAGGTCGCGCAGCAGCCCGCCCGCCACGCCAAGCCCGATATAGCCGAACAGCATCGACGCCGCCACGAACGCGACCGACAGCTCGACCAGCAGTGCCGATGGCAGGCCGCCCTCCATGCCCGAAAGGGCGACCAGGCTGCGCACGAACATGAACAGCATCAGCAGCACGCCGATGCCGAGCACGCCGCGCAGGCGCGTGCCCAGCCCCATGCCGCCGATCGCGCCCAAGGTGCCCTTCCGCACCAGGCGCCCCTTTTCCACGGCCAGCGGCGCGCCGGCGTTCAGCCGCCGGTAGCCGTCGGCCACGCGGTCGACGATGTCGCGTGGCGCCTTGCGCCGGACCGATTCGTAGCCGACGACCTTTCCGTTCTCGCGCAGCGGCGAGGTGAACGCATGGACCCAGTAGTAGCCACCGTCCTTGCGCCGGTTCTTGATGTAGCCGGACCACGGGTCGCCCGCCTTCAGGCAGCGCCAGAGGTCGCCGAACGCCTCCTTCGGCACGTCCGGATGGCGCACGATGTTGTGCGGCTTGCCGACGAGTTCCTCGCGACTGAAGCCCGACAGCTCGACGAACAGGTCGTTGGCGGCGACGATGGTGCCGTCGAGGTCGGTCCGGCTGTATATGAACCGGCCGTCCGGCACCGGCGTCTCGACGTCGGTGACATGCGGGTCGTTGCGCATCGCAACCTCTGCTCTGATGCCCGGCATGCTGGCCGGGTGCCGTGGGCGCCGCGGCGCCGCCGGCGGTTGAAACCCTGGCCGTGCGCCACGGCCACGACTCGTCGGGTGACCGGGGACAGCCCCTCCGGACCGCACCGGTCCTGCCCTGTTATCGGCATCGAAACCGGCCGCTTTAGGCGGCCCGGCGGCGGCCGACGTCTTGTCCATGGCGCCGTCCTGGCGCTGGGTGGGGGCACGGGATGGTTACACTAGGCGCCGCGCCGGAGCCTGCCGCGCCAGGCGGCCCTTGCACACGGACGCGCTGCACGTTTCCGCACCAGACAGACTGACAGGTCCCCGATTGAAGTCGAACAAGCCCGCTTCGCCCCACACCCCCATGATGGCCCAGTACCTGGGCATCAAGGCCGGGCATCCGGACGTGCTGCTGTTCTACCGGATGGGCGACTTCTACGAGCTGTTCTTCGACGATGCGCGCAAGGCGGCGCGCCTGCTCGACATCACGCTCACCCGCCGCGGCGCGTCCGGCGGCGAGCCGATCCCGATGGCCGGCGTGCCCTACCATGCGGTCGACCAGTACCTCGCGCGGCTGATGAAGCTCGGCGAGTCGGTGGCGATCTGCGAACAGATCGGCGACCCGGCCACCTCGAAGGGGCCGGTCGAACGCCGGGTGACGCGGGTGGTGACCCCGGGCACGCTCACTGAAAGCACGCTGCTGGAAGACCGGCGCGAGGCACTGCTCGCAGCCCTGTGGACAGCGGGCCCGCTGGCGGGCATCGCCAGCCTCGACCTCGCCGCCGGCCGCTTCATGGTGACCGAACTGCCGGCCAGTGGCGTACAGGGCGAACTGGAACGCCTGCGTCCGGCCGAACTGCTGGTGCCGGACGACCTGTCCGCCGCGCTGGCTGCAGCCGTCGAGTGCGGACCGGGCAGCGGCGCACCGGTGGCCCTGCGCCGCCTGCCCCCCTGGCATTTCGACGGCGACACCGCGCGCCGCGCGCTGTGCGAACAGTTCGGCACGCGCGACCTGTCCGGCTTCGGCGCGGAGCGGCTGACCGCCGGGCTCGGTGCCGCCGGCGCGCTGCTGCGCTATGCGCGCGCGACCCAGGACGCGGCGCTGGCGCACCTGCAGCAGTTGCGCGTCGAGGCGCCATCCGACCTGGTGCGCATCGATCCGGCGACCCGGCGCAACCTCGAGATCGCCGAGACCCTGCGCGGCGAGCCGTCACCGACGCTGCTGTCGCTGCTCGACACCAGCAGCACCGCGATGGGCAGCCGCCTGCTGCGCCGCTGGCTGCATGCACCGTTGCGCGACCGCGACTGCCTTGCACACCGCCATGCAGCGGTCGGCGAGCTTGCCGACCGGGCGTTCGCCGGCACGCCCGACCTGCGCGACGGCCTGTCGCAGTGCGCCGACATCGAGCGCATCGCCGCACGCATCGCGCTCGGCAACGTGCGGCCGAAGGAACTGGCGGCCCTGCGCGACAGCCTGCAGCTGCTGCCTGCACTCGCCGCGACCCTGGCCGGATGCGGCGCGCCGCGGCTGTGCACGCTGGCCTCCGGACTGGCGATCCCGGAGCGCCCGGCCCGACTGCTGCATGAACAGCTGGCGCCGGAACCGAAGGCGCAGCTGCGCGATGGCGGCATCATCGCAGCGGGCTTCGACGCCGAACTCGACGAGCTGCGCGAACTGCAGACCGGCGCCGATCGCTTCCTGCTCGAGCTCGAGGCGCGCGAGCGCGAACGGACCGGCATCACCACCCTGCGCGTCGAGTTCAACAGGGTACACGGCTTCTTCATCGAGGTGAGCCAGGCGCAATCCGGGCGCGTACCCGACGACTACCGGCGCCGGCAGACCACGAAGAACGCCGAGCGCTACATCACGCCGGAGCTGAAGGCGTTTGAAGACCGCTACCTTTCGGCCAACGACCGCGCGGCCGCGCGCGAGCGGCTGCTGTTCGAGGCCCTGCTCGCCGCGCTCGCGCCGGACGTGCCGCTGCTGCAGGCGATCGGCGCCACCGTGGCCGAACTCGACGTGCTGTCGACCTTCGCCGAACGCGCCCGCTCGCTGGACTGGGCCGCCCCGCAGTTCACCGACGAAGCCGTGATCGAGATCGGCGGCGGACGCCATCCGATCGTCGAACAGGGCGTGGAGGCCTTCGTCGCCAACGACTGCCGCCTCGTCCCCGGCCGGCGCCTGCTGCTGATCACCGGGCCGAACATGGGCGGCAAGTCGACCTACATGCGCCAGGTCGCGCTGATCGTGCTGCTCGCGCACATCGGTTCCTTCGTGCCCGCGACCCATGCGCGCATCGGACCGGTCGACCAGATCTTCACCCGCATCGGTGCCGCCGACGACCTCGCGGGCGGACGCTCGACCTTCATGGTCGAGATGACCGAGGCATCGAACATCCTGCACAACGCCACCGCATCGAGCCTGGTCCTGATGGACGAGATCGGACGCGGCACCTCGACCTTCGACGGCCTGGCGCTGGCCTGGGCGATCGCGCGGCACCTGGCGCGCGAGGTGGGCAGCTTCACGCTGTTCGCCACCCACTACTTCGAACTCACCCGGCTCGCCGACGAACTGCCTGCCGTGGCCAACGTGCACCTCGATGCGGTCGAGCATGCGGAACGCATCGTCTTCCTGCACGCCGTGAACGACGGCCCGGCGAGCCGCAGCTATGGCCTGCAGGTCGCGCAACTGGCCGGCATGCCGGCACCGGTGATGCGCGCCGCACGCGCGCGCCTGCACGAGCTCGAGCAGCAGTCGGTGGGCGCAGGCGAGACGCCCGACCTGTTCCGCCCGATCGCGCCGGTTGCCCCGGCCAGCCCGCCGGAAACCCATGCGCCCGCGGAAGACCCGGCACTGCCCGCCCTGCTGGACGCGCTGCGCTCGATCGATCCGGACCGGCTGAGCCCGCGCGAGGCACTCGACCTCGCCTACCGCCTCGCGGAACTCGCCGCGCCGCTGCGCCGCTGAGCCGGCTGCGGGCTCCGGTCAGTGCCCGTGGTCGTGGCCATGCGCGCCGTGCGCGTGGCCATGGGTCATCTCTTCACGCGTGGCCTTGCGTACCGACAGCACCGTGCAGTCGAAGCGCAGTGCGCGGCCGGCCAGCGGATGGTTGCCGTCGACGGTAACGGTGTCGGCGTCCATCGAGACCACCCGATAGATCGCACTGTGGTGGCCGTCGGGCGCGGCCCCTTCGAACTGCATGCCGACCTTCACCTCCGGCGGGAAGCGGTCGCGCGGCTCGCTGCGCGCGAGTGCGGGATCGACGTCGCCGAATGCACGCGCCGCCGGCAGTTCGACCAGCACGGCGTCGCCCACGCCCTTGCCTTCGAGCGCCGACTCGACATCCTCGAAGATCTGGCCGAAGCCGCCGTGGAGGTAGTCGATCTGCTGCGCGTCCTCGAGCAGTGCATCCGCATCATCGAACAGGCGGTAACGGAGGGAGACGACGGTGTTCTTCGCGATCTGCATGGCGGGTGTCCGGTGGTCGGAGGGGGTCGGGGGTGGTCGCTGTCGCCCGGGCGGCCCGGGAGGGGGCGAGGATAGTACGTGCAGCCTCAGGGCGCCGGCAACTGCAGGACCCGCTCGAGCATCTCGGCCGCATGTCCGCGCGCACCCACGCCGTACAGCGCTGCGCGCACGATTCCCGCCCGGTCGATCAGGAAGGTCGAACGCTGCACGGCAGTACGGGTACGCGGCACGCCATCGACGCTGGCCACCGGCTTTTCCTGGGTGACGCCGTAGGCGCGCGCCGCGTCGAGGTCGACATCGGAGAGCAGGCGCACCGCCAGTCCGTGCCGGTCGCGGAAGCAGCCGTGGCTTTCGACATCGTCCCTGCTGACGCCGAGCACGGTCGCGCCCGCCTTCTCGAATTCGTCGAGCCGCTCGCTGAACTCCACCGCTTCGATCGTGCAGCCGGGTGTGTCATCCTTGGGGTAGAAATACAGGACCACCGCACTGCGGCCGATGAACTGTTCGAGCGCGACCACCTCGAGGTCGGCATCGGGAAGCTCGAACGGCGGAGCGGTGTCACCGGGCTGCAACATCGCGAAACGGATCCTGGTCGGTCTCGTGGAGGCATTCGCGCGGATTGTAGCGCCCTGTGCGGGCACCAGATCAAGGGAAGACGATGACCAAACCTGCACTGCCCCTGCACTGGCCGCGTGGCCTCGATGCAGCCCGCTTCCTGCGCGACCACTGGCAGAAGGAGCCCCTGCTCGTGCGCGGGGCTTTCCCCGGTTTCCGTGACGGGCTGCCGCGTTCCCGGCTCGCGGCGCTGGCCCGGCGCGACGATGTCGAAAGCCGGCTGATCTCGCATGTGCACCGCCGCGATGGCGACCGCTACCGGGTCGAACACGGACCGCTGGCCAGCCGCCAGCTGGCACGGCTCGAGCGACCGGATGCGACCTTGCTGGTGCAGGGCGTCAACCTGCACCAGCCGCAGGTGCAACCGGTGCTGGACGCGTTCGCGTTCATACCGGTCGCGCGTCGAGACGACCTGATGGTCAGCGATGCGTCGCCCGGGGGCGGCGTCGGACCGCATGTCGATTCCTACGACGTGTTCCTGCTGCAGGCGCGCGGACGACGGTTGTGGCGGATCGCACGCCGATTCGACGACGCGCTGGTCGAGGATGCCCCCCTGAAGCTGCTGGCCGGCTTCGAGGCGGAGGACGAG
>JAIENF010000347.1 GCA_019751575.1 Burkholderiales bacterium | reverse complement strand
GCACGTCGGCCTCGCGGAAGAAACGCGCGCGGTCCTCGATGAATTCGACCCCGGCCGCCGCCGCGCGCTCGCGCGACCCGGCACGGCCGTGGGTGACCACGCGCATGCCGAAGCCACGGCCCATCTGCGCGACCAGCTCGCCGATGGTGCCGAAGCCGAGCAGGGCCAGCGTCTTGCCGCGCATCGTGAAGCCGAGCGTGGTGGGTTCCTCGCCACGCTGCATGCGCCCGGCCTCGAGCGGGATCGACCGCGCAGCGGCGAGGATCAGCGCGAAGGTGTGTTCGGCCGGCGAGACCGGCGACTTGCTGTTGCCGGTGGCGATCGCGATGCCACGCGCGGTGCAGGCGGCGACATCGATATGGTGGGTGGTGCGTGCCAGCTGGCTCACCATCCTGAGCGAGGGCAGGCGCTCGATCAGCGCGGCGGACACCGGCGTGCGTTCACGGATCAGCACCAGTGCCTCGGCACCGGCGAGTTGCGCGGCCAGCGCAGCCGGTTCGACCGGCGATTCGGTGAACACGCTGACCTCGTGGCCGTCGAACTTCGAGAAGCAGGCGAGGCTGCGCACTAGGTCCTGGTGGTCGTGCGGGATGGCGATCTTCATCTGGGCCGTTGCCGTTGCATGCGGGACGCCGATCATAGCCGGTCGCCGGGTGGCGGTCGGGCGCTGGCATAATCCGCGCTCGAAACCCACTGCGCAGGAGCAGACATGAAGATCTTCATCGCCGACGACTACCAGTCCGCCACGCCGAAAACCGCCGCCTGGTCGAAGCTGGCAGGCCATGACGTCACCGTCTGCACCGACACCATCAAGGACCCGGCGAAGCTGCCGGCCGGCATCGAGCAGGCCGAGGCCCTGGTGCTGATCCAGCAGCGCGCGCCGTTCACCCAGGCCCACCTCGACCGGATGCCGAAGCTGAAGGTGATCGCGCAGACCGGCAAGAACGTCGCGCACATCGACCTCGAAGCCTGCACGAAGCGCGGCGTCGCGGTGGCCGGTGCCGGCACCGGTTCACCCTACGCCCCGGCCGAACTCGCCTGGGGCCTGATCTTCGCCTCGCTGCGCAGCATCCCGCAGGAAGTGATGGCGCTGCGTGCCGGCCGCTGGCAGTCGACCATGGGCGTCGGCGTGCATGGCAAGACGCTCGGCATCTACGCCTACGGCAAGATCGGCAGCCTGGTGGCGAAGGCTGGCGCGGCGTTCGGCATGAAGGTGATCTGCTGGGGCCGCGGTGCCTCGCTCGAGCGGGCGAAGGCGGACGGCTTCGAGGCGGCAGCCTCGCGCGAGGCGCTGTTCTCGCAGTCCGACGTGCTGTCGATCCACATACCGCTGAACGCCGAGACGCGCGGCATCGTCACCGCTGCCGACCTGGCGCTGATGAAGCCGACCGCACTGTTCCTCAACACCAGCCGCGCGCCGCTGGTGGCCGCCGGTGCGCTGGAAGCCGCGCTGAAGGCCGGTCGCCCCGGTTTTGCCGCGGTCGACGTGTTCGAGGACGAGCCGGTGTACGGTGCCGCCCATCCGCTGCTGAAGATGGACAACGTGATCGCCACGCCGCACCTGGGCTATGTCGAACAGTCGACCTACGAGATGTACTTCGCGGCGGCGTTCGACAACCTGCTGGCGTTCGCGAACGGCAAGCCGCAGAACGTGCTGAATCCGGAAGCGCTGGCGGCGAAGTAGCCGCGAGAGGGGCTCTTCGGCCGCGCGTCGGACCGTTCAGACCGGCGCGTCGACGAGTTCCAGGCGCTGTTCGATCCGGTCGAGGCGCCGGTCGACGTGGTCGATGCGTGCAGACATGTGCGCCATGTCGCCGCGCATGGCCGCCATTTCGCCATGAAGCGAGGCGACGTTGTGTTCCAGTGAAGACACGCGCAGCGTGAGCGAGTCGAGCCGCTCGTGCGTCGACCGGATGTCGGCGCGGATCGCCCGCAGGTGCTCGAGCACGAGGTCTGTCATGGCTGGATCCATTTCAGTCATCGGGAGGCCTCTGATCTTGCTCGGGAACCAGGCATGAAGCCTGGCTGGAAAAACACTGATCCAGACGGGTTACTCGACGGTTGTCCAGCGGCTCAGGCAAGACCCCTGCGGGGCGTGGATGGCCATGGCGGCGATCCGCGCCTCTCTGCGGTCCATGCGCGCTTCCATCCGATCGAACGTGCGCGCGATGTCTTCAAGGTCGGCCTTCATGCGCGCCATCGTGTCTCGAATGTCGAGAACGATTTCAAGTGCAATCTTCCATTCCGTGTCAGTCATCTGGCCCGTCCTGTCGCGCAATCCGTCAGTCGTCGGCATCCCGGAGTCCAAGTCGTCGTTCAAGACGATTCAATCGTCCATCGAACTGATCGTGACGTTCATTCAGGTGCGCAACCTCGAGTTCGGCGGTTGCAGTCCGTACGTCATGACTTGAAGCGCGAGCCTTGAGGTTCGACAGGTCAAACGCCATGGCGTCCAACGCTTCGCGGAACTCGCGCAGGTACTCCAGCACCAGATTATCCACCGATCTTCCCTCGTCGCAAGCGCCCTCCAGGCGACGAATTCTCGCCGCTCGCGACCCGCGAGACGCTTCGGGAAAACCGTCTTTCCGCGCCGCTACCCGATCACCTTCCAGTCGGCCACCAGCCCCGGCGACTGGGCGAACTCGCCGCGCTCCACCCGCCCGACCAGCTCGGTCAGCCGCGCATTGACCGGCGCCGCGACGCCGATCTTCGCGCCCTCGCTCGCGATCATCCCGTTCAGGTAGTCGATCTCGGTGCGCCGGCCCTTGTGCATGTCCTGCGCCATCGACGGGCGCTGCCCATCGCCGCGACGGCCGGCGAGTTCGATCAGCACGTTCTCGATCTCGGCCAGCGCATCGCCGTTGCCCTCGCCGGCCAGCGCCAGCGTCTCCGGCTCCAGCCCCTGCTGCGGCGAGATCGAGTAGCCGAGCGCCTGGCCGACGCGCACCGCCTCGGAGCCCAGCTTGATCGAGATCCGGCGCGTCTGCTGCGCGAGGTCGCGGCCATTGCCGCCGAGCCCGGTCGCCGCGCAGAGGCCGTTGCGCATCACGTTGATGATCAGCTTCGACCAGCGCTCGCCCCACAGGTTGGTGGTTGCCTTGGCGCTGTCGGCCGCGCGCATCAGCGCGGCGAACTGCTCCACCCGCGGCGTGATCCGGCCATGCACCTCGCCGACGCGATACACCGTGTGCGCCTCGCCGCCGAGGTGGATGTGCCGCTGCACATGCCCTGGCCGGTCGAGCTCCGCGGCGAGCAGGCTGACGCAGCAGCCGACCGTCTTTCCCCAGCCGACCACGCCGGCCAGCCGCTCCTCGTTGATCGAGTTCTGCATCGACACGAAGTAGCCGCCGGGGGCGACGTAGGGCCTGATCAGGTGCGCTGCCCATTCGGTGTCGTAGGACTTCATCGCGATCACCGCGATGTCGAACGGCCGCTGCTTCGACAGCTGCGGGACATCGCAGATGTGCAGGGCCTTCACCGGGACCACCACCGACTCCTGCGGCGTCATGCCGTCGATCGCGAAGCCGTCGCGGCGGAGGGTCTCGACATGCTCGGGCCAGCCGTCGACCAGCGTCACGTCATGGCCGGCACGGGTGAGCAGGGCGCCGGCATAGCCGCCGATGGCGCCGGCGCCGACGAACACGATGCGGGGAGCGGGACTGGACATCTTCGGTGACCTCCGGTGGCGGGCGGCTCTGCGCGGCCGCCTTGCGCGTCGCGACGCGAACGCAGGGGCCGCAGAGGTTAACATCCCGGGGATGGCGAGCTCCCGACAACCCCAGGCCGATCCGCGGCTGATGACGATGCTTGGTGAGGTTGCTGCCGCCGCCGAGCAGGCCGGTGACCTGCCGGCCGCCGCTGCTGCCTATCGCGACATGGCGCAGGCGATGCCGTGCGACGCGGCACTGCTGCAGCGGCTGGGCGTCGTGGAGTACCTGCTGGGCAACCTGGACGATGCCATCCGCTGCCTGGGCACTGCGGTGCGGCTCGACCGTCGCGATGCCGGCAGCCTGGTCAACCTGGGCCTGGCCCAGCACGCAGCCGGGCGACATGCGGAGGCCGTGGCCAGCCTGCGCAAGGCAACCACGCTGCGGCCGGACCTCGCGCTCGCGCATGGCAACCTCGCGCTTGCACTTTCCGCGCTGGGCGATGGCCGCAGTGCGGTCGAAAGCGCGCGGCGCGCGGTGGCGCTCGGCCCGGGCGATCCGCAGTCGCTGGCGATCCTCGGCAACGCCAGCCATGCGGCCGGCGACCTGCAGGCGGCCCGCGCCGCCTATGTTGAAGCGCTGTCGATCGGCGGCCCGCATGCCGAGGTGCTGTACAACCTCGGCAACACCGAGCGGGCGCTGGGCGACGATGGCGCGGCGATCGCCCGCTACCGGGAAGCGCTCGACACCGATCCCGGCCACCTGCCTGCCGGGATCAACCTGGGCAACGTGCGGATGGCGGTGCGCGACTACGACGGCGCCGAGGCGGCATTCGAAGCGGTGCTGCAGGCTGCCGGCAGCGAGGAGGGCGCGGCCACGACCACGACCACGGCCGCGCACGTGCTGGGGGCGGAGGCGCGCTACAACCTCGCCAACCTGCAGCGGATGACCGGCCGGCTCGACGCCGCGGCCGCGAGTTATCGCGCGGTGCTGGCCGCCGATCCGATGCACGAGGCCGCGTACAGCAACCTGCTGCTCACGCTCAACTACTCGGCCGCCGCCACGCGCGAGGAGACCTTCGCCGCGCATGTCGAGTACGGCCGGCGCTTCGCGCCGACGGTGCCGGCTGCGCCGCTGAAGACGGCGCAGTCGCCCGCACCCGTGGCTGCACGGCCGCCGCAGGACGATCGCATCCTGCGCATCGGCTTCGTTTCGCCCGACTTCCGCGGCCACGCGGTGGCACTGTTCTTCGAACCGCTGCTGGACCGGCTGCCGGCGCACGGGTTCGAGGTGTACTGCTATGCGAACGTCGACCGGCCGGACGAGGTCACCGCCCGCCTGCGCGCGAAGGCGGCCGGCTGGCGCGACATCGCCACGGTGGACGACGCCGCGGCGGCGGCGATGGTCCGGCGCGACCGGATCGACCTGCTGGTGGACCTGTCTGGCCATACCGCCCGCCATCGGCTGCGGCTGTTCGCGCAGCGCCCGGCGCCGGTCCAGCTGACCATGATCGGCCATGTGAACACCACCGGCGTCGAGGCGATCGACTACCGGATCACCGATGCGGTCACCGAGCCGGAAGGCGAAGGCCACGACCGCTGGTACACCGAGAAGCTGCTGCGGCTGCCGCACACCTGCTGGTGCATGCGGCCGCCGGCAGGCGACCCGCCGGTGCGCCCGGGCCCCGTCGCTGGCCCTTTCACCTTCGCCTCCTTCAACAACTTCGCCAAGCTGTCCGACGCCACGCTCGACCTGTGGGCCGCGCTGCTGTGCGCCGTGCCCGACAGTCGGCTGGTCATCGCCACGGTACCCGAGGGCCGGACCCAGGCGCGTCTGCGCGAGCGCTTCGCCGCCGCCGGCGTCGATCCGTCGCGGCTGGAACTGCATGGCCTGCTGCCCGCGGCCGAATACCGCGCGCTGCATTCACGGGTGCACCTGGCGCTCGATCCGTTCCCGTGCAACGGCGCGACCACCACGCTCGAGACCCTCTGGCTCGGGGTTCCGGTGCTGGCGCTGGCCGGCGACAGCTTCCGCTCCCGCAACGGGATGGGCATCCTGGTCAATGCCGGACTGGATCCGCTGGTCGCCCGCTCGCCCGCGCACTACCTCGAGATCGGCCGTCGGCTCGCCGCCGATCCGGAAGAACTGGACGCGCTGCGTGCGCTGACCGGGCCGCACCTGCGCGACACGCCCCTGATGGACGAGGCACGCTTCGCGGCCGCCCTCGCGGGGCTGCTGCACCAGGCATGGCGCGGGGGTCAAGTCTTGCCTTTTGCCCCG
>JAIENF010000443.1 GCA_019751575.1 Burkholderiales bacterium | reverse complement strand
CGGTCACCCTCAACTACACCTCGCCGCTGTTCCTCGCGCTGATCACCGGGCTGCTCCTGCGCGAGCGGATCGCGCCGTTGAGCGTGGTTGCGATCGTCACCGGCTTCGCCGGCGTACTCGCGCTGCTGCAGCCCTGGACCGGCAATTCGCCGCTGGGGCCGGGCCTGCTCGGACTGGCCGGCGGCGCGGTGGCCGCCCTCGCCTACCTGGGCATCCGCAGGCTCGGCGCGATCGGCGAGCCCGAGTGGCGCACCGTGTTCTATTTCGCCCTGCTCGGGCTGGTGACCGGTGCCGCCGCGCTGCCGGTCACCGGCGTATCGCCAGTACGGCTCGACGACCTGCCGGTGCTCGTCGGCATCGGTGCCTGCGCGCTCGCGGCCCAGCTGTCGATGACCTTCGCCTACTCGCGGGGCGCGACGCTGGGAGTGGCGACCCTCTCCTATTGCGGCGTGCTGTTCGCCGGCCTGTTCGACCTGGTCGCGTGGCAGCAGGCGCCCTCGGCCACCGGCTGGCTCGGCATGGCGCTGATCGCCGGCGCTGGCGCGATGACCGTTCTCGCACGGCGCACGCCGTCGACGAGGACTACACTCGAAGGACCGGCGTCGAGCCGGCCTGCCGCGGCGACCAGCCGCTCCTCCGGACCTTGAACGATGACATCCCGATGAGCCACCACACCCTGATCAGCACCGAGGCACTCGCCGCCAGCCTGTCCAATCCCGATCTCGTCGTGTTCGACTGCCGGCACGACCTGATGGATGTCGAGTCGGGCCGCAAGGCCTATGCGACGGACCACATCCCGGGTGCGCGCCTCGCCCACCTCGACGAGAACCTGTCCGGCCCGAAGACCGGCCTTACGGGACGCCACCCGCTGCCGGACGTGGTCGAGTTCTCGAAATGGCTGGGGACGCAGGGCGTCGACGTGCGCAAGCAGGTCGTCGCGTACGACGCGAGCGGTGGCTACTATGCCGCGCGCCTCTGGTGGATGCTGCGCTGGCTCGGCCACGACACCGTGGCGGTGCTCGACGGCGGCCTGCCGAAATGGAAGCTCGAGAACCGCCCGCTCACGCAGGCGGCGCCGCGTTTCGAACCGACCACCTTCACGCCGCGCCGGCGCGATGCGCTGAAGGTCGATGCGTCCACCGTGCTGGCAAACCTGCGCTCGCCCGGCATGCTGATCGTCGATGCACGCACGCCGGAGCGGTTCGCGGGGATGAACGAGACGATCGATCCCGTCGGTGGCCATATCCCCGGCGCGCGCAACCGCCTGTTCCAGCTGAACCTCGACAACGCGGGGGTGTTCAAGCCGGCCAATGCGCTGCGCAAGGAGTTCATCGACCTGATGGCCGGACACACGCCCGAACAGATCGTGCATCAGTGCGGCTCCGGCGTGACCGCATGCCACAACCTGCTGGCGATGGAGATCGCCGGCCTGAAGGGATCGCGCCTCTACCCCGGCTCGTGGAGCGAGTGGTGTTCCGATCCTTCACGCCCGGTCGAGCCGCGCCCGGTGAAGGCGCCCACGGCCTGATCGGGTTCCCGCGCCGGGCCACCGATCCTCGATGGCAGGCACCGGCGCAGGCCCGTGGCTGGCCGACCTCGTGCTCGCGGTCCATGCCGCGATCGCGGTGTCGATCGTGCTCGGGCTGCTGCTGACCTGGATCGGCGCGGCTGCCGGGTGGCGCTGGGTGCGCAACCCGTGGCTGCGTGCCGCGCATCTCGCGGCGATCGCGTATGTCGCCATCCAGGCGGTCGCCGGGCGCATCTGTCCGCTGACGACCTGGGAGGACCGGCTGCGCGGCGTGCAGACCGAGCGCGGCTTCATCGAACGCCACCTGTCGGCGTTGCTCTACTGGGACCTGCCGCCTGCCGCGTTCACCGCGATCTACGTCGCGTTCGCGCTGCTCGTGGCGCTGACGATGTGGCGGGTGCCGCCGCGCCCGTTCAGGCGACGCACGGCGGCCCCGCACGCATCCGAGGGCGAAGACGCTACTCGATCGCCTTGACGATGTCCTCGACGACCTTCTTCGCATCGCCGAACACCATCATCGTCTTGTCCATGTAGAACAGTTCGTTGTCCAGGCCCGCGTAACCCGCGGCCATCGAACGCTTGTTCACGATGATCGTGCGCGCCTTGTAGGCATCGAGGATGGGCATGCCGTAGATCGGCGTGCCCTTGACCAGCGCGGCCGGGTTCACCACGTCGTTGGCGCCCAGCACCATCACCACGTCGGTCTGCCCGAAGTCGCTGTTGATGTCCTCCATCTCGACCACCTGGTCGTACGGCACCTCGGCTTCGGCCAGCAGCACGTTCATGTGGCCGGGCATGCGGCCGGCGACCGGGTGGATCGCATAGCGCACCTGGATGCCCTTGGCCTGCAGCTTGTGCGCCATCTCCTTGACCGCATGCTGCGCGCGCGCCACCGCCAGGCCGTAGCCCGGGACGATGATCACGGAGTCGGCGTTGGACAGCATGAACGCGACGTCGTCGGCGCTGCCGCTCTTCACCGAGCGCTGCTCGGCGGAGGCGGCAGTGGCGCCGCCTTCCTGGCCGAATCCGCCCAGGATCACGTTGAAGAACGACCGGTTCATCGCCTTGCACATGATGTACGACAGGATCGCACCGCTCGATCCGACCAGCGATCCGGCGATGATCAGCATCGGGTTGTTCAGCGAGAAGCCGATGCCGGCGGCCGCCCAGCCCGAGTAGCTGTTGAGCATCGACACCACCACCGGCATGTCTGCGCCACCGATCGGGATGATGATCAGCACGCCGAGCACGAAGGCGATGGCCAGCATCGCCCAGAACGGCAGCCACTGCTCGGTCACCACGAACGCGATGCCGAAGCCGAGCATTGCCAGCGCCAGCACGAGGTTCAGCATGTGCTGGCCCTTGAACTGGACCGGCGCGCCCTGGAACAGGCGGAACTTGTACTTGCCGGCCAGCTTGCCGAACGCGATGACCGAACCGGAGAAGGTGATCGCACCGACGAAGGCGCCGATGAACAGCTCGATGCGGTTGCCGATCGGGATCGGCTCGCCGCGGTTCACCAGCCCGAGCGCCCAGGGCTCGGCCACGGTCGCCACCGCGATGAACACGGCCGCGAGGCCGATCATCGAGTGCATGAACGCGACCAGTTCCGGCATCTTCGTCATCTCGACGCGGTTGGCCATCACCGCGCCCAGCGTGCCGCCGACCGCGACGCCGCCGAGCACGTACATCATGCCGGTGGTGGCGGACTCTCCGGCGAGCTTGTAGATCAGGCCGACCGTGGTCAGCGCCGCGATGGCCATGCCGATCATGCCGAACAGGTTGCCCAGCCGGGAGGTGGTCGGATGGGACAGGCCCTTCAGCGCCTGGATGAAGCAGACCGAGGCGATCAGGTACAGGAGGACGACCAGGTTCATGCTCATGCGTGGTCTCCCGCGGCTTTCTTCGGTTCTTTCTTCTTGAACATCTCGAGCATCCGGCGCGTGACCAGGAAGCCGCCGAACACGTTCACCGCCGCCAGCGCGACGGCGAGCACGCCCATCGTCTTGCCCAGCGGCGTCTCGGTCAGCGCGGCCGCCAGCATCGCGCCGACGATGACGATCGCCGAGATGGCGTTGGTCACCGCCATCAGCGGCGTGTGCAGCGCGGGGGTCACGTTCCACACGACGTGGTAGCCGACGTAGATGGCGAGCACGAAGATGATCAGGTTTGTGACGGTCGGGTCAACGAGTTCCATGGCTGCGCTCTCGGTCGAGGTTATTGCTTGCGGGCGAGTTCGCCGCCGTGGCACACCAGGGTGCCGGCGACGAGGTCGTCTTCGCGGTTGAGATTGAACTGGCCGGTCTTGTTGTCGAGCATCAGCGCGAGGAAGGTCATCAGGTTGCGCGCATACAGCGCGCTGGAGTCGGTCGGCACCAGCGCGGGGATGTTGGTCTCGCCGACCAGCTTCACGCCGTGCGACACCACCGTCGCGCCTGCCTTCGAGCCCTCGACGTTGCCACCCTGCTCGACCGCCATGTCGACGATCACCGAACCCGGCTTCATCGACTTCACCATCGCCTCGGTGACCAGCACCGGCGCCTTGCGGCCCGGGATCAGGGCGGTGGTGATCACGATGTCGGCCAGTGCGATGCGCTTGGCGACCTCGGCCGCCTGGCGCGTCATCCACGACGCCGGCATCGGCCGTGCATAGCCGCCGACGCCCTGCGCGATCTCGCGCTCTTCGTCCGTCTCGTAGGGCACGTCGATGAACTTGGCGCCGAGCGATTCGATCTGCTCCTTCACCGCGGGGCGCACGTCCGAGGCCTCGATCACGGCGCCCAGGCGCTTGGCGGTGGCGATCGCCTGCAGGCCGGCGACGCCAGCGCCGAGGACCACCACGCGCGCGGCCTTCAGCGTGCCCGCCGCGGTCATCAGCATCGGCATGATCCGGCCGTAGGCGTCGGCGCCCAGCACCACCGCCTTGTAGCCGGCGATGTTCGCCTGCGAGGACAGCACGTCCATCGACTGCGCGCGCGAGGTGCGCGGCAGCAGTTCCATCGCGAACGCGGTCAGGCCCTGCTTCGCCAGCGCCTCGATGCCGGCGGCGTCGTAGGGCGACAGCAGGCCGATCAGCACGGTGCCCGCCTTCATCGCCGACACTTCCTCGGGCAGCGGGCTGCGCACCTTCAGGACGAGTTCGGACTGGCCGTAGACCGAAGCGGCGTCGGCCACGATGGTCGCGCCCGCGGCGGTGTAGTCGGCATCCGGGAAGTTGGCGCCGGCACCGGCGCCGGACTGGACGAACACCGCGTTCTGCCCGCCTGCGCAGTACTTCTTCACCGTCTCGGGGGTCGCCGCGACCCGCGTCTCGCCGGGTCGAACTTCAGTGGGAATGCCGATCTTCATTTCGAGAGGTCCCTGTTCACACGAGGCTCCACGCCAGCCGGAAGTGGTGGTGGTGGCCGATCCCGGCCAAAAAGCCTGCGATTATATGCAAAACCGGCGCGCAGGCGAGACCTTCCTCGCTGAACGCGGCGCCGCCGCGCCGCGGATGCACCCTCACCGCCCCTATAATCCGCTCCCATGGCCCCAACGGATCCAGCGGGACGACCCGCGGTACGCATCCACGCGCTGCCCGATCTCCTGATCAGCCAGATCGCCGCCGGCGAAGTCATCGAGCGGCCGGCGTCGGCGCTGAAGGAACTGCTCGAGAACGCCATCGACGCCGGTGCCACCGATCTGGCGATCGAACTCGACGCCGGCGGCACCCGCCGGATCGCCGTGATCGACAACGGCCACGGCATCGAGAAGGACGACCTGGCGCTCGCGCTGACCAGGCACGCCACCAGCAAGATCGCCGTCCTCGAAGACCTCGAATCGGTCGCCAGCCTGGGGTTCCGCGGCGAGGCGCTCGCCTCGATCGCGTCGGTGGCCGACCTGACGCTCGCCAGCCGCACGGCGGATGCACGCCACGGCTGGCGCATCGGGCACATGGGCGCGACCGGGGCGGGCAGCGACGCAGGCGCCCAGGTCGGCCCGGCAGCGATCGCACCGGGTACGCGCATCGAGGCGCTCGACCTGTTCTTCAACACGCCGGCCCGCAAGCGTTTCCTGAAGTCCGAGCAGACCGAATACGCGCATTGCGAGGAGGCGGTGCACCGCATCGCGCTGGCCCATCCCGGGGTCGGCTTCCGCCTGACGCACAACGGCAAGCCGATGCTCCGGCTGGCGCCCCAGGGCCGAGCCGAACGCATCGTGGCGCTGCTCGGCAGCGACTTCGCGGACGCGGCGATCCCGATCGAGGAGCGCACGGCGCAACTGTCGCTGAGCGGCGCGATCGCACAGCCGGCGTACTCGCGCGCGTCGCGCGACGCGCAGTACACGCGCGAGCTTGGCGAGCAGATCTGCGCCGCTTATCTCAAGAACACGGTCGTGATGGA
>JAIENF010000537.1 GCA_019751575.1 Burkholderiales bacterium | reverse complement strand
CTCGATCATCGCCAGCGAGTAGCCGGCCAGGCGCTCGGCCAGCAGGTCGATCGCATCCGGCCCGTCCATCACCTCGGGGGCGATGCCGTTCACGATGTCCTGCCCGACGAAGAAGTGGATCGCCATGCCGACGATGGAGAACGTCAGCCGCTGCAGGTCGGCATCCGGCGCCGGCAGTCCGAACTCGCCCGCGAGCAGGTGCAGCAGCCATTCATGCTGCGGCTTGATCTCGTTCTCGATCATTTCCGCCCAGAGGCCGGTCGGCTCGACGATCTCGCGGAAATGCAGCCGCATCACCAGCTCCACCGACTCGCCCTGCTTCAGCGGCTGCAGGAACTCGGCGAAGAACCGGCGCATCAGGTCCGGCAGCGGCAGGGTGCCGGGCGGCATCCGGGCGGCCGGGCAGGCGTCGCCCATCGGCTCGGTGAACGCCGCGCGGTACAGGCCTGCCTTGTCGCCGAAGTAGTAGCCGATCGCGGAGATGTTGGCTTCGGCGGCCTGGGCGATCTCGCGGATGCTGGTGCGTTCGAAGCCGCGCGCCGCGAACAGGCGCAGAGCGGCATGCAGCAGCCTGTCGCGTGCCTGCACGCCGTCGGACCGGCTGCCTGCGGCTGGAACCGCCATGGATGGACCTCTCGAGGATGTCGTCCCGTCCGGACGCGGGAACGCGGCGAGAGAATAGATCAAACGTTCGATTGAAGTAAAGCCGCCGCCGTCTGTCGGCGGGCACGCACCGGGCGCTCAGAAGCGCCGGATGAGCGTCATGCGGTCGCCGTCGCGCTGCATCTCGACCCGGTTCAGGAAACTCATGCCGAGCAGGATCACCGGCAGGTTGTCGCCCTCATGGACGGACGCATCGACGTTCGACAGGGAAATGTCGCCGATGCGCACGCTGGCCAGGGTCACCCGGTACACCGGCACGATGCCGTTGGCGGTGGAGGTCTGGCCGCGCTGCCCCTGCAGGAAGTTGATGCCGAGCCTGCGTGCGGTGGCGTTGGACATCGACAGGTAGGTTGCGCCGGTATCGACCAGTACCTTCGCCGTCGAGCCGTTGATTTCGGCATTCGCCCAGAAGTGGCCGCGCCCGTCGGACATCAGCACCGCCTGCTGGCGACCTGCCGTGGAGCGCTGGCCTGCGATCGACTGGCCGATCGACAGCGTCTCGCGCCGGCCGCCGACCTCGACCACGGCCTGCTGGCTGTCGGCGGAGATCAGCCGCACGCCCTCCGGCGTCGCCTGTCCGGCCTTGACCGTGCGCGGGTTGCCGCCGTTGATCACCAGCACTGCGCTTTCCGCGAACAGGCCGATCACGCTCACTTCTGGCCGGCTCGCCTGCGCGAACACCGCCGGGGCGGCCACCAGCAGCACGGCCGCCGCGAGGAAACGCCGCTGGCGCTGCAGCACCGTCCGTGCGCTGCCACGCACCCTTCGAGCGACGCATCGGGATCGATCGGCTAACATGATGGAGCAGGAGGATTGCAGGATGAAGCCGGTCGCGATATTCCGTCATGCCAGGACCGAGGGGCCCGGTCATTTTGCCACGTTCCTCGACGCGCACCGCATCCCCTGGGAGATCGTCGCGATCGACGAGGCACAGGCGATCCCGGCCGATCCGGCCGTGTTCGGCGGCCTCGCGTTCATGGGCGGTCCGATGAGCGTGAACGACCCGTTGCCGTGGATCGCGCCGTCGCTGGCGCTGATCCGCCGCGCGATCGACGCGGACATCCCGGTGATCGGCCACTGCCTGGGCGGGCAGCTCATGTCGCGCGCGCTCGGCGGCGTGGTCAGCCGCAACCCGGTCAAGGAGATCGGCTGGGGCAGGGTCTCCATCGAACCGACACCGGCGGCCGAGCGCTGGTTCGGCAACCGCGAAGCGTTCGAGTCGTTCCACTGGCATGGCGAGACGTTCACCATCCCGCCCGGCGCGACCCGGCTCGCATCGAGCCAGTGGTGCGAGAACCAGGCCTATGCGCTGGGTCCGCACCTGGGCATGCAGTGCCATGTCGAGATGACGGAGCAGATGGTGCGGGTCTGGGCGCGCGGAGGCTGGCGCGAGATCGCCGACAATCCGCTGCCTTCGGTCATGTCGGGCGAGGCGATGCAGGCCGGTCTCGAGGCGCGGGTGGCCGCGCTGCACGAAGTCGCCGACGGCCTGTACGCGCGCTGGATCGAGGGCCTCAGGTAGCGCGCCTGCCTGGGGGAATGCGGCCGCGGGCGGCCCGGCTCACTCGCGGAAATTCTCGAACTGCACCGGATAGTCGGTCACGCCCTTCTTCACCAGCGCGATGGCTTCCTGCAGCGTGTCGCGCTTGGCGCCGGAGACCCGCACGGCATCGCCCTGGATGCTGGCCTGTACCTTCATCTTGCTGTCCTTGAGCAGCTTGACGATGTCCTTGGCGCGGGTGCCTTCGATGCCGGTACGCACCTTGACCACCTGCTTCGCCTTGTTGCCGCTGACCTTCTGCAGGTCGCCATTCTCGAGGCAGCGGATGTCGACGCCGCGTTTCGTGAGCTTGCCGACCAGCACGTCGCGCACCTGGTCGACCTTGAACTCGTCGTCGGCGAACAGGGTCAGCGTCTTTTCCTTCTCGTTCCACTCGACACGGGCGTCCGAGCCCTTGAAGTCGAAGCGGTTGGTGATTTCCTTGTTGGCCTGGTCGAGCGCATTGTTCACTTCGACCTGGTTCACTTCAGAGACGATGTCGAATGAGGGCATGGCAGGCGATGTTCCGCTGGGAGGGATGCCGGATTGTAGCGCCGTGGCCATGCCCGGACCCGCGCCGCGTGCCTTTCTCCCTACCGGCCCTGAGGCGCCGGTGGTGGCGCGATCGCGATCGCCGTCACCGGCCCTTCGAAGCCTATCCGGCCCAGCAGCTCCACTGCGGCCGTGGCGAGGTCGAGCCGGTACAGTTCACTTCGGCCACCCGTGGATACGCAGAGCAGGGCGACATGGGCGTGGCTGACGTCGAGCGACACCGGGCCGTCGCCGAGGTCGAGCGCGAGGATGCCGATCGCATGCAACTGCCCCGCCTCCGGTGGCAGCGGGCGGAATGCACGCGGCAGCGAGCCCTGCACGACCAGCGTGCGGGCGCGCCGGTCGATCGCATAGTACGTGGTCGTGGCGGGTTGGCGCCCGGCTGCCGGTCGGTGCAACGCGGCGGTGGCCGCGAGTCCCGGTGCGCGGCCTTGCTGGAACTCGCCTGCGGCGTAACGCAGCTCGAAATCGTACTGCAGGCCGGGGGCGATCGGGTCGCCGTCCAGCGGGAGCCCGGTATCCGGGTCGATGCGCAGGTTGTGGCCGCCGCCGGTGACCAGGCGGATGCGATCGGCCTGCGGATCGAAATCGAAGCCGACATCGTCGCTGGCCAGCGTGCGCAGGCGTCCGGGTCCGACCGGCTCGGCGATCGCCGTCGCCGGGTCGATCAGGTACAGCTGCCCTGCGCTGCCGAGGGCATAGAGCTTGCCGTTGGCCGGACGAAAGTCCAGTCCGACCACCTGCTCTCCGGGGTGCATGCCCGTGATCGGTCGATGGTCGGCGATGCGTCCGGGCGCGCCGGCGTTGAAGCGGATCAACTGGTTGGACTGGGTGGTGGCGAAGACGGTCTCCGGGCGCGGCCCGTCCACGTGCATCGCAGCGCAGCCGGAGAGCAGCGCGGCGAGGGTCATCAGCGTGGCATTGAGCGCACGGCGTACAACAGGTGCCATGAAACCTCCCGGACGAAACGACGCGCAAAGATACGCCGACTTTGTCCGGGATGTAAGGCGGCTTGCATGTGACTTGTCAGCTGTCGCCTGCCGTCTCTCGTCTGTCGTCTGTCGTCGGTCAGCGCGGCATCGGCTGTCGGGCAACGGGAACGATGGCGATGGCCGTGACCGACTCGGCGACCCCGATGCGACCGACGCGTCCGGCGGCACCGTTCGTGAGGTTGATCCGATAGAGTTCGCTGCGTCCGCTGGGCACTGTCGCGGTCATCAACGCGACGTTGACGGGGCTGATGTCGAATCCGACCGGACCCTGCCCCAGGTTCACGCCCAGCGAACCGACCGTGAACAGCCGTCCCGTGTTCGGCGACACCGGGGTCGACGCCTTCTCGCCGGAGCCCTGGGTGACCAGCGTGCCGTTGGCTGAATCGATCGCATAGTTCGTGGTGGATATCGCCCCGGCACGGCTGTTCGTGTAGGCCGCACCCGTCAGGCGGGGCGTGCGTCCGGCATTGGCGTCCCCCGGCGCATAGCCTGGTTCGCCATCGATCTGCACGCCGTCGGCCTTGTCGTCGGCATCCACCACCGCGCCGGTGCCGGGATGGATGCGCAGGTTTCCGCCCCGCGCATTGACCAGCCGGATACGGTCGACGGTGGGGTTGAAGTCGACGCCGAGGTCGCCGCTGGCGAGCGTGCGGAAGCCGCCCGGGCCGACGGCTTCGGCGATCGCCGTCGACAGGTTGATCACGTACAGCTGGCCGGAATCGCCGACCGCGTACAGGCGACCATCGGACGGACGGAAGTCCATGCCGACGATGCGCTCGCCGTCCTGCATGCCGGTCAGCGGGCGGCGGGCGACGATGTCCTCGGGGCGGCCCGACACGAACTCGATCAGCTGGTTGGCTGCCGTGACCGCAATCACCCGTTCCGGGCTCGCTTCGCCAGCCCCGGGGCTGGTGGCGCACCCTGCGGCGAGCAGCAGGGCGCCCGTGGCGGCCATCGTGCGCACACGCGCGGGACGGTTCTGGCTGGGGCGGCGAGCGATGGCTTTGTTCACGGTGTCTCCATTGGATGGGCGGGTCTGGCCACGCGGCGACAGGCACCGGTCGTGTTCCACGACGGCATCCAGCGCAGGGTCCGTTCCCGCTTCGCCGGGATCGGGTGCGGGCCCCGCGCGCCGGGGCAACGGCGGGCGATCAGTCGAACAGCGTGCGGTTGACGCCTGCCCGCTTCGCATCTGCCGGGGCAACTGCTTCCAGCGTGCCGGCCGGCGACAGTCCCCCGATGCGTACGCCGAGCAGGCGCAGTCGACGGTCCAGCGGCACGCGCTTCAGACATTCGCCAGCGGCCCGGCGGATCGCGCGCGGGTCCTGTGTGGGGCGGTCGATCGTCTGGTCGCGGGTGACCTGGCTGAAGTCGTCGTAGCGCAGCTTCAGGCCGATGGTGCGTCCCGCGTACCCCTTGCGCTGCAGGTCCTCGGCGACCCTCTCGCACAGCCCGGTGAACAGTGCAGACAGGGCGGCGCGGTCGCGCACCGGGTGCAGGTCGCGTTCGAAGGTGGTCTCGCGGCTGATCGACTTCGGCTCGCTGAAGGTGACCACCGGCCGCTCGTCGCGTCCGTGCGCGGCCTCGTGCATCCAGCGCCCGAAGCTGCGTCCGAAGTGCTCGACCAGGAAGTCGTCGCCGGCGGCCGCGAGTTCGCCGATGGTGCGGATGCCCAGCGTCTCGAGCTTCGCGCCGGCCTTGGGTCCGATGCCGTTCACCTTGCGCACCGCGAGCGGCCAGATGCGCGTCGGGATCTCTGCGGTGGTCAGCACGGTGATGCCGCCCGGCTTCTGCAGGTCGGACGCGATCTTCGAGAGCAGCTTGTTCGGCGTGACGCCGAGCGAACAGGACAGTCCGGTCGCCGCGCGCACTGCGGACTGGATCTCGATCGCGAGCGAGCGCGCTGCCACCCAGGGATCCGGGCGCGTCGCGACCAGCGGCGTGAAGTCGATGTAGATCTCGTCGATGCTGCGGTCCTCGATCTCCGGGGCGAACGCGCGCACCGCATCCTTGAAGCGGCGCGAGTAGAGCCGGTAGCGGTCGAAGTCCGCGGGCAGCAGCAGCGCATCCGGCGCCAGCTGCGCGGCCTTCATCAGGCCCATGCCGGAGTGCACGCCAAGCGCGCGCGCCTCGTAGGTCGCGGTGGTGATCACGCCGCG
>JAIENF010000253.1 GCA_019751575.1 Burkholderiales bacterium | reverse complement strand
ATCACGTCGGGCAGGTAGTACTCGCCCTGGGCGTTCTCGTTGTCGATGTCGGCCAGCCACTGGCCGAGCTTCATGCCGGGCAGGCACAGGATGCCGCTGTTCACTTCGCGGATCTGGCGCTGCTTGTCGTTGGCATCCTTCTCTTCGACGACGCCGATCACCGCATCCTTGCTGTTGCGAAGGATGCGTCCGTAGCCGGTCGGATTGTCGATGCGCACCGTCAGCAGCTTGACCTGGTTGTCGTCGGCGAGCCGCATCCGCTCGAGCGTGGACGCGCGCGTCAGCGGCACGTCGCCGTAGAGCACCAGCACCGGATGGGCGCGGTCGAGGTGCGGCAGCGCCTGGCGCACGGCGTGGCCGGTGCCGAGCTGCTGCGCCTGGCGGGCGAACAGCAGGTCGGGCTGGCCCTTGAAGGCGTCGGGCACCTGCTCGCCGCCATGGCCGTAGACCACCACGATGCGTACAGGGTCGAGCTGGCGGGCCTGCTCGATCACATGGCCGAGCAGCGGGATCCCGCCGAGGGGGTGCAGCACCTTCGGCAGCGCGGAGCGCATGCGCTTGCCTTGTCCGGCAGCGAGGATGACGACGTTCATGCTGCAGAATTTAGCATGCGGGATTCGGCGGCCCTAGGGGAGATTTGCAGCCCCGGGCCGGCCCGGCGGTGGAGGTCGTCGCCCAGCCCGGTTAAGCTACGCCGCGCGCCACCCGCAGCGCCCACGGATCCCACTCAGGAGGAATCGCATGAACCCGTCCCCTCGCGCCGGCCTGTTCCGCCGCACCCTGCTCCGCACCTCGGTTTTCGGTGCCCTGCTCGGCGCCCTGCTGTTCCCGGTGCTGGCCACCGCCCCGGCCGCCCTGGCCCAGCCGGCCGCCGACTGCCCGTTCCGGGGCGAACTCGACGCGAACTACTGCGATGCGAACAAGGACCTGGTCGCCGACACGCCGACCGACCCGAAGCGGCTGCGCACGCCGAACACCATCGTGTTCACCTACACCCCGGTGGAAGACCCGGCCGTCTACGAGGGCGTGTTCCGGCCGTTCACCGACTATCTCGGCAAGTGCACCGGCCGGCGGGTGGTGTTCTTCCAGGTGCAGAGCAATGCGGCGCAGGTCGAGGCGATGCGCTCGGGCCGGCTGCATGTCGGCGGCTTCTCGACCGGGCCGACCGCCTTCGCGGTGAACCTGGCGGGCGCGGTGCCGTTCGCGGTCAAGGGCGATGCCAAGGGCTTCCAGAACTACCGGCTGCTGCTGCTGGTGCGCGCCGACAGCCCGATCAAGACCATGGCCGACCTGAAGGGCCGGCGCGTCGCGCACACCTCGCCGTCGTCCAACTCGGGCAACCTCGCGCCGCGCGCGCTGTTCCCGGCGCTGGGCGTGTCGCCGGACAAGGACTACAAGGTGCTGTTTTCGGGCGGGCATGACCGGTCGGTGCTGGGCGTGCGTTCGGGCGACTTCGATGCGGCGCCGGTCGCTTCCGATGTCTTCGAGCGGATGGCCGACCGCGGCGTGATCAAGGAGAGCGAGTTCCGGGTGATCTGGCAGAGCAATCCGTTCCCGACCTCGTCGTTCGCCTATGCGCACGACCTGGAGCCGAAGTTCCGCGACCAGATGCTGAAGTGCTTCTACGACTTCCGCTTCCCGGAGCCGATGCAGAAGGCGTTCGACGGCGCCGACCGTTTCGTGCCGGTCACCTACCTGAAGGAATGGGCCGACGTGCGCAAGGTGGCCGAGGCCAGCGGCGAATCGTTCGGCAGCCAGGCCTTCGATGCGCTGGCCAAGCGGGAAGAGGCGGCGCGACAGAAGGCGGCCGCGGCCAAGGCGGCGCCGAAGTGAGGGTGCATTGAGCCAGGCTGCCGCGGGGGCCCAGGCAGGGGCCGTCGCGGCCCTCGAACTGCGCGGGCTGCAGAAGTCGTATGTGCGCGGCAAGCCGGTGCTGCATGCGATCGACCTGTCGATCGCGGGCACCGGCCTCACCGCGATCATCGGTCCGTCGGGCACCGGCAAGAGCACGCTGATCCGCTGCGTGAACCGGCTGGTCGAGCCGTCGGGCGGGCAGGTGCTGCTCGATGGCGAGGACCTCACCGCGCTGCGCGGCCGGTCGCTGCGGCTCGCCCGTCGCCGAATCGGGATGGTGTTCCAGGAGTACAACCTGGTGGAGCGCCTGACCGTGATCGAGAACCTGCTGTGCGGGCGGCTCGGCCATGTCGGGGCACTGCGCGCCTGGCTGCGCCGGTTTCCACAAGTCGATGTGGATCGGGCGTTCGAGCTGCTCGATGCGGTCGGGCTGGCCGACTTCGCGAAGACCCGGGCCGACGCGCTGTCCGGCGGGCAGCGGCAGCGGGTCGGCATCGCGCGTGCGCTGATGCAGGAGCCGCGACTGCTGCTGGCCGACGAGCCGACCTCGTCGCTCGACCCGAAGACCTCGGTCGAGGTGATGGAGCTGATGCGCGGGCTGTGCGCGCAGCGCGGCATCCCGGTGATCGTGAACATGCATGATGTCGAGCTCGCGCGGCGGTTCGCGTCGCGGATCATCGGCATGTCGGGCGGTCGCGTGGTCTTCGACGGGCCGGCCACGGCGCTGACCGACGACCACCTGAAGCAGATCTACGGCGGCGAAGGCTGGCTCGCGTGAGCGAGGCAGTACGAGGTAGCCCGCGCCGCGCGTTCGAGCCCGACTGGCTGGCGCGCATCGGCTGGCTGGCCGCGCTCCTCTATGTTGTATATGCAGCCTCGCTGCTCGACTTCACCTGGGCGCGCTTCGTCACCGGCCTCGAGCAGGCCGCGCGCTTCTTCGACCGCATGTTCCCGCCGGACTTTTCGCGCTGGGAGGCGGTGCTCAAGGGCCTCAAGGAGAGCCTCGAGATCGCGGTGCTCGCCTCGGTCGGCGGCATCGTGCTGTCGCTTCCGATCGGCTTCCTCGCCGCGCGCAACCTGATGCCGGCCTGGGTGAACTGGCCGGCGCGCGCGCTGATCGCCGCCTGCCGCACCTTCCACCCGGTGATCGTGGCGATCATCTTCGTGAAGGCGGTCGGCTTCGGCGCGCTGGCCGGCATCCTGGCGCTGGTGATCGCCTCGGTCGGCTTCATCGCCAAGCTGTTCGCCGAAGCGATCGAGGAGATCTCGCTGAAGCAGGTCGAGGCGGTGCGCGCGACCGGCGCGTCGTTCATGAACGTGATCGTGTTCGGCGTCCTGCCGCAGGTGGCGGCGCGCTTCATCGGCTTCTCGACCTACCAGTTCGATTCGAACGTGCGCAACTCGACGATGGTCGGCATCGTCGGTGCGGGCGGCATCGGCGCGCCGCTGTTCGTCGCCTTCCAGCGCTTCGACTATGACGTGGTGTGCGCGATCCTGATCGCGATCGTCGCGGTGGTGTTCCTGTGCGAGATCCTGTCGAACCAGGTGAAGCGGGTGTTCGGAGACGCGATGCGCGATGCGCGGGAGCCACGCGGTGGCTGAGTTGCACGATACTGCGTTGCCCGGTTCAGGCATCCGTCGCGAGTGGCAGCGCTTCACCCCCGGCCAGCGGCTGGCGCGCTTCGCGGTGTACTTCTTCGTCGTCGCCGCGTTCGTGCTGTCGCTCGGCACGGTCGAGGTGATCCCGGAGTTCCTGTGGGACGCGCCGGCGCAGATGCAGGACCTGCTGGTGCGCATGTGGCCGCCGGACTATGCGCACTACCCCGCGTCGGTGCATGACGCGCTGGTCGAGACCCTGCACATCGCGACGCTGGGCACGGTGCTCGCGGTGGTGCTGGCAGTGCCGCTCGGCCTGCTCGCCGCGCACAACGTGACGCCGTCGCACACGGTGAACACCCTGGCGAAGCTGGCGCTGGTGACCAGCCGCTCGGTCAACTCGCTGGTCTGGGCCCTGCTGTTCATCGCGGTGTTCGGGCCGGGTGCGCTGGCCGGCACGCTGGCGATCGCGTTCCGCTCGATCGGCTTCGTCGGCAAGCTGCTCGGCGAGGCGCTCGAGGAAGCGCAGCCCGGCCCGATCGAGGCGCTGAAGGCGAGCGGTACGCCATGGCCGAGCCTGCTGGTGTTCGGCTACTGGCCGCAGGTGAAGCCGGCGTTCTGGGCGCTGGTGCTGCTGCGCTGGGACATCAACGTGCGCGAGTCGGCGGTGCTCGGGCTGGTCGGCGCCGGCGGCATCGGCGTCGCGTTGAACACCGCGATGAACCTGTTCCAGTGGGACCGCGTGGCGGTGGTGCTGCTGGCGATCTTCGTGGTGGTGATCGTGGCCGAGGTGGTGGTGACCTGGGTGAGGGGGCGGATCCTTTGAGCGCGCGCGATGCCGCTACGCCGCCTGTGCCGGCGAAGCCGCGCCGCTTGTCGGTTGCACCACGCGAGGCATCGGCCGATGGAACCACAGTACCGACAGCATGCCCGCCAGCACCAGCAGCAGCAGCGCGACCGCGGCGAACAATGCACTGACTTCGGTGTCGCGCCGCTCGAGCGCGAACTCGGTGCCCAGGTTCTCGTAGATCTTCTTCAGTTCGTCGCCGCTGGTCGCCTGGAAGAATTGGCCGCCGGTGATCTTCGCGACCTGCTTCAGCGCCTCTTCGTCGACCATCGCATAGAACGACCAGCCGCCGACCGAGATCGGCGCGCCGTCCTTGCTGCCGAAGGCGACGGTGTGCACCTTGACGCCGCGCTCGGCCGCCCGCTTTGCGGCTTCGACCGGGTCGGGACCGGTGGTGCGGCGGCCGTCGGACATCAGGATGATCGCGCCACTCTTGTACGAACCGACCGGCATCGGGCGCTTGGGCGCGCGGGGTTCGGCGGCGGCCTTCTTGTCGATGGACATCCCGCCACTCGCGCTGCCGCCCTCCGTCCCGCCGCGGCTGCTGCGCGAGAATCCGGACCCGAACACCGCGGACTCGAGGTCGATGCCGTCGTCGGGGAACAGGATCGACAGCGCGACCAGCAGGCCACTGCCGGTCGCGGTGCCGCGTTGCAGTTCGAAGCGGTCGATCGCGGCGACGAGGTCTTCGCGGTTTTCGGTCGGCACCTGCACCACGGCGGCGGTACCGGCGAAGGTCGCGATGCCCAGGCGGACCTTGCGCGGCAGGCTTTCGATGAAGGCCTTGGCTGCTTCCTGCGCGGCAGTGATCCGGTCGGGCGCGACGTCGGCGGCGCGCATGCTGCGCGAGACGTCGATCGCCAGCACCAGCGTGGTGTATTCGGACGGCAGCGTGATCGTCGCCATCGGGCGTGCGATCGCGAACAGGGCGAGCGCGAGGCCGGCGAGCAGCAGTGCGGGCGGCAGGTGGCGGCGCACCTTCTGGCCGGGCCCGAGTGCGCCGCGCACCAGCGACAGGCTGGCATAGCGCACCGCGCTGCGCCGCCGACGGCGCAGCGCATATATGTATGCGCCGGCCAGGACGGGCACCAGCAGCATCAACCAGAGCAGGTCGGGCCACAGGAATCGCATCGATACTCCACGCGAGACAGACTATTTCCGAATCGATCGCATAGCTGGTACGCCCCTCGCTTATAGCACTGGTGGCGCGCGCTTCGGAAGATGGGCGATGCGTGCGTTCGGCTGCTGCTGCGGGGTGCGGTCTGGACGCCGGGCCGCGGTAGTGCGGCAGGCGGCTGACGTGATAACGTCTTTTCTCGCAGGACTCACTGGACGCGCCTGAATGCGACGTACCGGCCTATACAGCAGCGCGGACCGTTCCCGTGGAAACGCCGGGAAGGGGGAAGTGCAGACTGGCGCGGCCGGCCTGTCGGTGCGGTCAGCGCCACGAACGCGCGGCCGGCTCGGGACATTGTTCATGAAGTACGAGCGCACCGCGCTGGTGCTGAGCGGCGTGCTGATCGCGCTCGCGGTGATGGTCGCGCGCGACGCACTGCACGCGCCGGCACAGGTGCTGACCCAGGAAGACATCGACCGGG
>JAIENF010000453.1 GCA_019751575.1 Burkholderiales bacterium | reverse complement strand
TCGACAGCAGGGTGCCGCGCTCGTCGCTGCTGGCCGTGATGTCGAGGAAGGTGAGTTCGTCCGCGCCCTGCTCGTCATAGCGGCGCGCGACCTCGACCGGATCGCCTGCATCGCGCAGGTCGACGAAATTGACACCCTTGACCACCCTGCCGCCGGCCACGTCGAGGCAGGGAATGATGCGCCTGGCCAGCATCGCTCAGGCGCCCGATGCGGACGGCGGCGACAGCGAATCGGCCAGCCGCTGGGCTTCGCCGAAATCGATCGTGCCTTCGTAGATCGCACGCCCGGTGATCGCGGCCTGGACGCCCTCGCCTTCCACTTCGCACAGGCGGCGCACGTCGTCCAGGTTGGTCAGGCCACCGCTGGCGATCACCGGGATGGTCAGCTGCTGCGCCAGGCGCACCGTGGCCTCGATGTTGATGCCGTTGAGCATGCCGTCGCGCCCGATGTCGGTGTAGATCACCGCCTCGACGCCGTAGTCCTGGAACTTCTTCGCGAGGTCGCCCACTTCATGGCCGGTCATCTTGGACCAGCCATCGACCGCGACCTTGCCGTCCTTGGCGTCGAGGCCGACGATGATGTGGCCCGGGAAGGCACCGCAGGCGTCATGCAGGAAGCCCGGCGTCTTGACCGCGGCGGTGCCGATGATCACGTACGACACGCCATCGTCGAGGTAGCGCTCGATCGTGTCGAGGTCGCGGATGCCGCCGCCGAGCTGGATCGGGATGCGGTCGCCGATCGCCTTCACGATGTCCTTGATCGCCGGCTCGTTCTTCGGCTTGCCGGCCACCGCGCCGTTGAGATCGACGATGTGCAGCCGGCGCGCACCCTGGTCGAGCCACTGCTTCGCCATCGTGCCGGGCTGGTCGGAATACACGGTCGCGCCGGTCATGTCGCCCTGGCGCAGGCGCACGCAGCCGCCGTCCTTGAGGTCGATCGCGGGGATCAGGAGCATGTCGCACGCTCCGCTGCCGTCCCCGCCTTGACATCCCAGTTGACGAAATTCGCAAGCAACTGAAGACCTGCCCGGTGGCTCTTTTCGGGATGGAACTGTACGGCAAACAGATTGCCGCGGGCAACCGCGCAGCAGAACGGGAATGGATAGTGGCTGTAGCCGGCGACCAGCTCCGGCAGTGCCGGCTGCGGGAAGTAGCTGTGCACGAAATAGAACCGCGTCCCGTCGGGGATGCCGGTCCACATCGGATGCGCTTCGGACTGGTGCACTTCGTTCCACCCCATGTGCGGGACTTTCAGGCGCGCGCCGCCGGCATCGACCATGGCCTCCTGCGGGAAGCGGATCACCTCCCCGGGAAGCACGGCCAGGCCCGGGGTGTCGCTCTCCTCGGATTTCTCGAACAGCATCTGCAGGCCGATGCAGATGCCAAGGAAGGGCCGGCTCGACGCGGCCTCGATCACCGCCGCACGCAGGCCTCGGGCCTGCAGCTCGCGCATGCAGTCGCGCATCGCGCCCTGCCCGGGGAACACGACGCGCTCGGCGGACGCGATCACGCCGGGGTCGTCGGTCACCACCACGGGCACGCCGTCGGAAACATGTTCGAGGGCCTTGGCCACCGAACGCAGGTTGCCCATGCCGTAATCGACTACAGCGATCGTCATCGCGGGCTCTTGTCTACGTGGAGAGGAATGCCGGGCCGCGGGCGGACCGGCTCAGAGCGTGCCCTTGGTGGAAGGGACGGCGTCGACCGCGCGCGGGTCGAGTTCCACCGCCATCCGCAGCGCACGGCCGAACGCCTTGAAGATCGTCTCGGCCTGGTGGTGCGCGTTGCGGCCCTTCAGGTTGTCGATGTGCAGGGTCGCCTGGGCATGGTTGACGAAGCCCTGGAAGAATTCATAGACGAGGTCGGCGTCGAACTCGCCGATGCGCGCGCGGGTGAACTCGACCTGCATGTCCAGGCCGGGACGGCCAGACAGGTCGACCACCACCCGCGACAATGCTTCGTCGAGCGGCACGTAGGCGTGGCCGTAGCGGCGCACGCCACGCTTGTCTCCGACCGCCTGCGCGAGCGCCTGGCCGAGCGTGATGCCGACGTCCTCGACCGTGTGATGGGCGTCGATGTGCAGGTCGCCGGTTGCCTTGATGTCGAGGTCGAACAGCCCGTGGCGCGCGACCTGCTCGACCATGTGGTCGAGGAAGGGCACGCCGGTGGCGATGGAATAGACCCCCGTGCCGTCGACGTTCAGCGCGACGTCGATGGTCGTTTCCTGGGTCTTTCTGTGTACGGTGGCCTGGCGCATGGACCAAGGTTAACCCAAAACCGTGACGGCCTCTTGCAGCGCCGCAATGAAGCGGGTGTTCTCGCCGGGGGTGCCGACGGTGACCCGCAGGCAGTCCGAAAGCAGCGGGTGGGCCCGCGACACGTTCTTCACCAGCACGCGCCGGGCCGCCAGCGCATCGAACACCGCGGCGGCACGGGGGATGCGGAACAGCAGGAAGTTGGCGTCGGACGCGAACACCTCGACCCCGGGCACCGCGCGCAGCGCATCGGCCAGCCGCGAACGGTCCGCGCGGATGGCCGACGCCTGCGCGGCCAGCGCCGGATAGCTGCCGAGCAGCCGGGTCGCGGCGAGCTGCGTCAGGACGTTCACGTTGTACGGCAGCCGCAGCTTGTCGAGCTGTTCCAGCCATGCCGGCGCGCCCACCAGGAACCCGAGGCGCAGGCCGGCCATGCCCAGCTTGGAGAAGGTGCGCATCACCAGCACGTTCGGCAACCTTGCCGGAAGGTCGAGGTAGCTGCCGTCGCCGAACGCATAGTAGGCCTCGTCGACCACCAGCAGCCCGGGCGCGGCCGCCGCGATGCGCTCGATGTCGGCGCGCGCGAAGGTGTTGCCGGTCGGATTGTTCGGCGTGGCGAGGAACATCACGGCCGGGCGTTCGGTCTCGAGCAGGCGCAGCACCGCATCGACGTCGAGCGAGAAGTCTGCGCGCAGCGGGCACGACGCGTAGCGCAGCCCGGTGAAGGTCGCGATCATCCGGAACATCACGAACGTCGGCTCGATCGAGGCCAGTACCGCGCCGGGCTTCGCGACCGCCATCGCCAGCAGCTGGATGATCTCGTCGGAGCCGTTGCCGAGCAGGATGTCGCAGTCCGCCGGCACGTCGAGCGCGCCACGGATCGCCGCCTTCAGCGTGCGCGCATCCGCCTCGGGATAGCGGTTCATCGGCGCGCCGCCCAGCAGCGCGCCGAGTTCGGCCACCAGGTCGCCGGGCAGCGGATACGGGTTCTCCATCGCATCGAGCTTCACCATGCCGGAGGCATCGGGCACGTGGTAGGCCGACAACGCGAGCAGGTCCTCGCGGATCAGCGACTGCGGCGTGGCGCTCATTTCGCGCCCCTCCGCCTCGGCTTCTGCCGCAGTTCGGCCGCGCGCGCATGGGCTTCGAGCCCCTCGGCGCGGGCGAGCACGCTGGCGATGCTGCCGAGCGCATCCGCGCCGCGCGGCGTCACCTCGATCACGCTGGTGCGCTTCTGGAAATCGTAGACGCCCAGCGGCGACGAGAAGCGCGCGGTGCGCGCGGTCGGCAGCACGTGGTTGGAGCCGGCGCAGTAGTCGCCGAGCGTCTCGGACGTGTAGTGGCCGACGAAGATCGCCCCCGCGTGCCGGATGCGCTCGACCAGCGGCCGCGGATCGCGCACCGCCAGCTCGAGGTGCTCGGGGGCGATGCGGTCCGCGATGGTGCAGGCCTCGGCGAGGCTCTTCACGCGCACCAGCGCACCGCGCGAGGCGAGCGACTTCGCGATCACCTCGCGCCTGGCCATGCCGGGCAGCAGGCGCGCGATCGACGACTGCACCGCGGTCAGCAGCCGCAGGCTGGGCGTGAGCAGGATCGACTGCGCCATCTCGTCGTGTTCGGCCTGCGAGAACAGGTCCATCGCGATCCAGTCGGGATCCGCCGAGTCGTCGGCGATCACCAGGATCTCGGACGGGCCGGCGATCATGTCGATGCCGACGGTGCCGAACACCCGGCGCTTGGCGGCGGCAACGTACGCATTGCCCGGGCCGGTGATCTTGTCCACCGCCGGCACGGTCGCCGTGCCGTAGGCCAGCGCAGCGACCGCCTGTGCGCCGCCGATGGTGAACACGCGATCGACGCCAGCCAGCTTCGCGGCTGCCAGCACCAGCATGTTGCGCTGACCGCCCGGCGTCGGCACCACCATCACCAGTTCGCCCACGCCGGCCACCTTGGCCGGCACCGCGTTCATCAGCAGCGAAGACGGATAGGCCGCCTTGCCGCCAGGCACGTACAGGCCGGCACGGTCGAGCGGGCGCACGAGTTGCCCCAGCTTCGAGCCATGCGCATCGGTGAACTGCCACGACTTCGCGACCTGCCGCTCGTGGTAGTCGCGGATGCGCGCGTGGGCCGCCTGCAGCGCGCGCCGCTCGGTCGCGCCCAGCGCCTTCCAGGCGGCGGTGAGCTCGGCGCGATTGACCTCCAGCGCGCGCGCCGTCCTGGCCGGCACGCGGTCGAAGCGGCGGGTGTACTCGAGCAGCGCGCGGTCGCCGTCCTTCCGCACGTCGTCGATGATCTTCACCACCGCCGATTCGATCGCCGGGTCGGACGAGGCGTCGAACGCGGTCAGCTTCGCCAGCGCAGCATCGAAGCCGCGCGCCGTGCTGTCGAAGGTGCGCACCAGCGAGGATGCAGCCGCGCGCCGCGGCGCGGCCGGGATCGCAGGGGCTGCCGTGGACGGTTTCCGCTCAGCCATTTGCAGCCTCCAGCCGGCGCGTGCGCGCGGCAGAGGCCGCCCGCGAGACGGAGTCGATCAGCGGACGAAGGGTCTCTCGCTTGAGCCGCAGCGCAGCCGGATTGACGATCAGGCGTGCACTCACCAGCGAGATCTCCTCGACCGAGACCAGGTTGTTGGCCTTCAGCGTGTTGCCGGTGTCGACCAGGTCGACGATGACGTCGGCCAGCCCGGTCAGCGGCGCGAGTTCCATCGATCCGTAGAGCTTGATCAGGTCGACATGCAGCCCCTTGGCCGCGAAGTGCTCGCGCGCGGTTCGTTCGAACTTGGTCGCCGCACGCAGCCGCCGGCGCTGCGCAACCGCAGCCGCATAGTCGAAATCCGCGCGTGCCGCGACCACCATGCGGCAGCGCGCGATGTCGAGGTCGACCGGCTGGTACAGGCCGCTGCCCCCGTGCTCGTCGAGCACGTCCTTGCCGGCCACGCCGAGGTCGGCGCCACCGAACTGCACGTAGGTCGGCACGTCGGTCGCGCGCACGATGACCAGGCGTACGTCCGGGCGGTTGGTCGGGATGATCAGCTTGCGCGAACGCTCCGGGTCGATCGCCGGCACCAGCCCCGCCTGCGCGAGCAGCGGCAGGGTGTCGTCGTAGATGCGGCCCTTGGAGAGCGCGATGGTGATGATCGGTGCGGGGTTCAAGTCGGCGGTTCCGGTTTTGGGCGGATGCAGTGCAGCAGGCAGTATGGCGCTTCAGCGCGCGCGTCGGATCTTCGCGCCAAGGGCGGACAGTTTCCGTTCGATCGCCTCGTAGCCACGGTCGAGGTGGTAGATGCGGTCGATGACGGTCTCGCCGTTCGCCGCGAGCGCGGCGATGATCAGGCTCGCCGATGCGCGCAGGTCGGTGGCCATCACCGCCGCGCCGTCGAGCCGGGGCACGCCCTGGACGACCGCCGTGTTGCCGTCGATCTCGATCTGCGCGCCCATGCGCTTCATCTCGAGCGCATGCATGAAGCGGTTCTCGAAGATCGTCTCGACGATGGTCGAGGTTCCGTCGGCCACGCAATCGAGCGCCATCAGCTGCGCCTGCATGTCGGTGGCGAACCCCGGGTACGGCGCAGTGCGCACGTTCACCGCGCGTGCGCGGTGGGGCATCGACAGCGAGATGGTGTCGGCACCGGT
>JAIENF010000668.1 GCA_019751575.1 Burkholderiales bacterium | reverse complement strand
GCCGTCGCAGGCCGACGCGCCGAGGCGATGCTGGAGCACGTCTGCGGTGACCAGGTCGACCCGCAGGTGGCCGAGCGTGAGTTCCGCCCGGGGCACGTCCGGACGCATCGAAGCTTCCGCGAACAGCGGTGCCAGCCGCGAGGCTTCGGCATGCGGGTCGGGTACGACGATGGTGATGCGGGTGATCTCGCGCGCCCCGTTCGGATGGGTGCGCATGCCGTCGCGCCAGACCAGTTCCCGCGTCAGGTGTTCGCAGACGAACAGGCGTCCCCAGGAAACGGTCTCCGGGGGCAGCGCGACCACCGCGAAACGCGCATCCTGCACGCCGTCATCGAGCGCGACCGGGCGCGACAGCGGCTTCAGCGGTTGCGGCATGAACTTCGCCTGGGCGAGCGCGGTGTGTGCGCCCGCTGCGCTGTCGGTGGCGAAGGCAATGGCGTTCAGCCCGGGCGGGCTTGCCGACAGCTCCGGCCGCAGCGCCGCGTTCTCCGGCGGCACGCCGATCAGTTCGAGATAGTCCGGCCCGAACATCATCAGGTGGTTCACCGAGCCCGAACTGTGGAAGCCGCGCGGGGTCAGCCGGAATCCGAGCCGGGCGAACTGGTCGACCGCATCGTCGATGCGCCCGGCTGTGTTGATCACGGCATGGTCGATGCCGAGGCAGTGGGAGATCATGCTGGATGGCCCGCTTGGCTCGATTCAGGAAGCCGCGAGTGTAGCGAGAAGCGGGGTCCGGTACGCAGGACGCAGGTCTGCGTCAGTCGAAGCCGCGCCGGGGCTGTCCGTCCCGGGGTACGTGGCTGAACCAGCCGACGACGAAGCCGAGTGCCGCCATCACCGGGGTCGCGAACACCAGCAGCAGGTCGCGCATGCGTACATGGGCCAGTTCGCGTCCGTCGGGCAGCGCGACCAGCCAGCCCTTGCTCGACAGGTAGAGCTCCGCCACCAGGTAGGCGATCAGCACCACCAGCACGGTGGCGATCGCGAACAGCAGGGCGAGCAGGCCCGCATAGATCTTCCGGCTGCGCGCGACGGCGCTCAGCGCAGCACCATCACGCAGTCCACGGCGACCGCGGCATCGGTGGACAGCAGCACCGGGTTGAGGTCGAGTTCCTCCAGCCGTCCACCGGCGGCCGCGCCGAAGCGGGACACCGCGCACAGCAGGTCGACGAGCGCCGCGCGGTCCACCGGCGGCTTGCCGCGCGCGCCGGCGAGGATCGCCCGGCCGCGCAGTTCATCGAGCATCGCGCCGGCTTCGAACGGGGTCACCGGGCATCGGCGGAACGCGACGTCCTTCATCACCTCGACCAGGATGCCGCCCAGGCCGGCCATCAGCACCGGGCCGAACGACGGGTCGTTCTTCAGGCCGATCACGAACTCGACATGCCCGCCGGCCATCTTCTGCACCACCACGCCGTCGATGCGCGCCTTCGGGTCGTAGGCTTTCGCGGCAGCCAGCACCCTCGCCGCCGCCGCGCGCACCGCCTCGCCATCGGCCAGGCCCAGCCTGACGCCGTCGGCCTCGGTCTTGTGCAGGATGTCGGGCGACTCGATCTTCACCGCCACCGGCCAGCCGAGCGAGGCGGCCAGCGTGGCCGCATGGTCGGCATCCTTGCCGAGCAACACGGGTGCGGACGACACGCCGCAGGCATCGAGCAGCCGGGTCGCCTCGATCGTGCCGACCACGCCCGGCGCCGGCAGCGACAGTGCCGGCAATGCCACCGCGGCGCGCGCCGCGCGATCGGCGAGCCAGGCGCGTCTCGCCTGCGCATAGCCGATCAGCCCGGCCACCGCATCGACCGCCGGCTCGGCCCCGCGCAGCACCGGGATGCCGGCCTCGCGGCAGAGCTTCAGGGCCTGGTCGGACGCGGCTACCCAGCACAGCACGAACGGCTTGTCGGTCTCTGCCTTCACCGTGCGGAACAGGTCGACCAGCATCCCGGCATAGGCATCCATCGACAGGATCCAGACGATGCCGACATGCACCGACGGATCGGCCAGGGTCAGGCGCAGGCCGTTCAGCAGGATCTCCGGCTCGGCGATGAACTGCGCGGTGACATCGACCGGGTTGGCGCCGGAACCGAATGCCGGCAGCACTTCGCGCAGCTTCGCCTGGGTCTCGTCGGACAGGGTCGGCAGCGACAGCCCGAGTTCCTCGGCGCGGTCGGCGATCAGCACGCCGGCGCCGCCCGACTGGGTGACCAGCCCGATGCCGCTGCCCTCGGGCAGGCTGCAGTGGGCGAGCACGTCGACCATGTCGAGCATGTGTTCTTCGTTGCGCGCGCGGATGATGCCGAACTGCCGGGCGAGCCCGTCGAACACCCGGTCTTCGCCGGCGAGCGAGCCGGTGTGCGAGGCGGCCGCACGCGCACCCGCCTGGCTGCGGCCGACCTTGGTCACCACGATCGGCTTGCCCGCTTCCAGCGCGCGCTCGGCCAGCGCCAGCAGGCCGCCGCCGTCCTTGAAGCCTTCGATGTAGCCGCAGCCGACCTTGATGCGCGGGTCGGCGAGCACCTCGTCCATGATCTCGACCAGCGTGGCATCGCATTCGTTGCCGGTGTTCACGAAGTAGCCGAGGCCGAGGTGGCGGCGCCGCGCCAGGGTGGCGATCGCCGAACCGAAGGCGCCGGACTGGGTGACGAAGCCGACCGGGCCTTCCAGCACCTCGCCGCTGCCGTACTGGCTGAAGGTGGCGATCACCCGGTCGAACGAATTCACCAGGCCGAGGCAGTTCGGACCGCACAGGCGAACGTTGCCTTCGCGTGCGGCCGCGACCAGCTCGTCCTCCAGCGCATGGCCGGCATCGCCCATCTCGCCGAAGCCGGAGCTGTAGATGATCGCCGCCGGCACGCCCTTCCTGCCGAGCGCACGCACCTGGTCGATCACGAAGCGCGCCGGCACGGTGACGATCGCCATGTCGACCGGGTCCGGGATGTCGCCGACGGTGGGGTAGCAGCGCAGTTCGCCGCCGGGGTGGCTGATCCGTTCGTACTTCGGGTTCACCGGGTAGATCTTCCCGGCATAGCCCTTGTCGACCAGGAACTTCAGCGTGCGGCCGTTCAGCTTCTGCAGGTCGTTGGAGGCGCCGAGGATGGCGATCGAACGGGGGGCGATCAGTGCACGGATGGCTGGGTTCATGCCGGGCATTCTAACCGGCGCGGTTCGCCTCGCAAGACCGTGCGCGCGCGCGGCCACCGGGGGGCGCGGCGCGCGCTGTGCACTGCCGCATGGTCGAATTCGGCGAGAATCACGGCATCGCCGGCGTACCCCGGCCTTGCCCCAGACACCCCTCGCCGCGAGTACCCATGACTGCCGAATCGCCTGCCGCCCTCGCCTCGAACCCTCCGTCGACGCTGTTCGAGAAGATCTGGAATGCCCATGTGATCGAACAGGGCAGCGCCGACGACGCGCTGCTGCATGTCGACCAGAACTTCCTGCACGAGGGCGCCTTCCTCGCATTCGCCGCGCTGCGCAAGGAGGGCCGCACCGTGCGCCGTCCGAAGCAGCAGTTCGCGGTCGCCGACCATTACGTGCCGACGCTGGGCCGCGATGCCGGCATCGCCGGCGTGACCGACCCGGAAGTGCGCGGGCTGATCGACCTGCTGGAACAGAACGCCGCGTGGGGTGGCATCGACTTCGCCGGCATCGACGACCCGCGCCAGGGCATCGTGCACGTGATCGGCCCGGAGCTGGGCCTGACCCACCCCGGCATGGTGATCACCTGCGGCGATTCGCATACCTCGACCCATGGCGCGTTCGGCGCGTTCGCGTTCGGCATGGGCGCCTCGCAGGTGAAGCAGGTGCTGGCCACCCAGTGCCTCTGGCAGCGCAAGCCCAGGCTGCTGCGCATCACGATCGACGGCACGCTGGCACCCGGCCTGTCCGGCAAGGACGTGATCCTGGCGGTGATCGCGCAGATCGGCGCGGCCGGTGCCACCGGCCATGTGATCGAGTACGCGGGCAGCACCATCCGCTCGATGTCGATGGAGAACCGGCTGACCGTCTGCAACATGTCGATCGAGGCAGGCGCGCGCGCCGGCATGATCCGCGCGGACGACACCACCTTCGACTACCTGCACGGCCGGCCGTTCGCGCCGAAGCAGCAGCACTGGGACGCGGCGGTGGCCTACTGGCGCACGCTGAAGACCGACGAGGGTGCGACCTTCGATCGCGAGGTGCGCGTCGATGCCGGCACGCTGGTGCCGATGGTGACCTGGGGCACCAGCCCGGGGCAGGGGCTGCCGATCACCGGCCGGGTGCCCGACCCGGCCACGCTGTCCGGCGATGCGCGGCGCGCGGTCGAGTCCGCGCTCTCGTACATGGGCCTCAAGCCGGGGCAGGCGATGGACGGCCTGCCGGTCGACCGCGTGTTCATCGGCTCGTGCACCAACAGCCGGCTGGACGACATCCGCGCCGCGGCGGCGGTGGTGCGCGGGCGCAAGGCGAAGATCCCCGCCTTCGTGTCGCCTGGTTCGACGCAGATCAAGCGCGAGGCCGAGGCCGAGGGACTCGACCGGGTGTTCATCGAGGCCGGCATCGAATGGCGCGCGTCGGGCTGCTCGATGTGCGTCGGCACCAATGGCGACCTGCTGAAGCCGGGCGAACGTTCGGCGTCGACCTCGAACCGAAACTTCGAAGGGCGCCAGGGACGGGGCGCGCGCACCCACCTGGTGAGCCCGGCGATGGCCGCCGCCGCCGCGGTCACCGGCACCCTGACCGACGTGCGCCGGCTGCTGGCCGCAGGCTGAGGAGAGACACGATGCAACCGTTCACCACCTTCACCGCGGTCGCCGCGCCGCTGGACATCACCAACGTCAACACCGACATGCTGATCCCGGCGCGCTTCCTGCGCAAGCCGCGCGACGAGCGCTACGGGTCGTACCTTTTCCACGACCTTCGCCATGACGAGGACGGCCGCCTGCGCGACAGCTTCGTGCTGAACGAGGCGGTCTACCAGGACGCGAAGATCCTGGTCGCCGGCGCCAACTTCGGTTGCGGCTCCTCGCGCGAGAGCGCGGTGTACGTGCTGCTCGACTCCGGCTTCCGCTGCGTGATCGCGCCGTCGTTCGGCGACATCTTCTTCGGCAATGCGCTGCAGAACGGCGTGCTGCCGGTGGTGCTGCCCGAGGCCGAGTGCATCGAGCTGCGCGCCTGGCTCGATGCCAACCCGGGCGCGACGATCACCGCCGACCTGCAGGCGCAGACGGTGAGCGCGGGCGATGGCAAGGTGCGCCGCTTCGCGCTCGACCCGCTGCGCCGCGAACGCATGCTGAAGGGGCTGGACGAGATCGGGCTGACGCTGACCCGGCTGCCGGCGATCGAATCGTTCGAGCAGCGCTACGCGGCCGCGCGGCCGTGGCTGGATCGCTGAGGCCTGCGATGCCGACGCTGCTCGTCTCCACGCCGTTCGAACGCGAATTCGGTGGCGAACTGCGTGCGTTCGCCCATGCGCAGGGGATTGCGCTGGAACTGGTGCTGCTGCCGGAAGACGTCGACGCACGCGTCGATGCGGCGGACACCGCGCGCATCGACGCCGCGCTGTTCTCCGGCGACATCCATCCCGAATGGTCGCGTTCGTTCTATTCGACGCTGCGCAAGGCCGCGGGCCTGAAGTGGCTTCATGTGTTCAATGCCGGCGTCGATGCGCCGATCTTCACCGAGCTGATGCAGCGCGGCGTGCGCCTGTCGACGTCCTCGGGCACCAATGCCGAGGCGGTCGCCAATTCCGCGCTGGCCGGGCTGCTCGCCCTGTCGCGCGGCCTGCCCGGCTGGATGCAGCTGCAGCGCGAGCGGCGCTGGCGCAAGCGCACCCGCAGCGAAGCGCCGCCGGACCTGCGCGGCCAGACGATGCTGCTGGTCGGTGCGGGCGCGATCGGTGGCCA
>JAIENF010000152.1 GCA_019751575.1 Burkholderiales bacterium | reverse complement strand
GCGGTGTGTTCCCGCTTTGTTTTGGGGTTGAATCCCGTGCTCCATCCCTGTACGCGGATGCCGCGCACCTCATATTGGACTTCCCCGGCGCGGTCGACGAGACTGTCGTCGAGCCGGGTCAGCCGTTCGCCCTGCATCGTGCCCTGGCAATGGCTGCCGGCGCGCGCGAAGGCGATGCTGTCAATGACGGGGGTGTGCGACATAAACGTCGGATAATATTGCGCTTTCCAGCCAATGTCAAAGACAGATGCGATGCCAGTACAAACCCCGCCCCGGCTGATCCTTGCCTCCACTTCGCCGTACCGGCGAGCGCTGCTGGAGCGGCTCGGGCTGGATTTCGAAGTGGTCGCGCCGCACGTGGACGAGGCTCCGGCGCCCGGCGAATCTCCCCACGCGCTCTGCGTTCGCCTGGCCCGGGCCAAGGCGCTTGCCGTGGCACGCTCGGTGCCGGCGGCGGTGGTGATTGGATCGGACCAGGTTGCCGAGATCGACGGCCTGCCGGTGAACAAGCCCGAGACCCACGCCGAAGCGACCCGCCAGCTCAGGATGTTGCGTGGGCGGACGGTCAGGTTCCATACCGCGCTGTGCATCCTGCAGCTCGATCCGGAGCGTTCGGCGGAGGAACGGGTGGTGACCGACGTCGTCTACCGGCTGTTCGATGACGCGGCGATCGAACGCTACCTGCTGCGCGATCGTCCCTACGACTGTGCGGGCAGCGCGAAGGTCGAGGGCCTGGGCATCGTGCTGACCGACGCCGTGCGCGGCGATGACCCGACCGCGCTGATCGGGTTGCCGCTGATCGCCCTCACCCGGCTGCTGCCGCGGTTCGGGCTTTCGATGCTCTAGCCGCCTCAGCGGACGGGTGAAGCCCGCGGCGCGGTCGCCGCGCCCCACAGCGCCTCTGCCGAGGCTGCGCCGAACCGGCGCACCACGCGTTCGGCGATGTTCTCGCGCGGCGTGTAATCGACGATGGTCTCGGCCTTGATCACCTCCCGGGCGACGAACTCGACGCTGCCCAGGGCGTCGGCCAGCCCGAGTTCGATGCTGCGCTCGCCGGTCCAGATCAGGCCGCTGAAGATCGCGGGATCCGGCTTGAGCCGGTCGCCCCGGCCACGCTTCACCACCTCGATGAACTGGGCATGGATGTCGTTCAGCATCTGCTGGGCATGGACGCGCTGCTTCGGATCGAGCGGCGAGAACGGATCGAGGAACCCCTTGTTGTCACCGGCCGTGAGCAGCCGGCGCTCGACGCCCAGCTTGTCGAGCACGCCGGAGAATCCGAAGCCATCCATCAGCACGCCGATCGAACCGACCAGGCTGGCCCGGTTCACGAAGATCCGGTCGGCGGCGACGGCAATGTAGTAGCCGCCCGAGGCGCAGACATCCTCGATCACCGCATAAAGGGGAATGTTCGGGTACTGCTCGCGCAACCGGCGGATCTCGTCGTTGATCTGCCCGGCCTGGACGGGGCTGCCGCCAGGGCTGTTGATGCGCAGCACGATGCCCTGCGTATTGGCGTCCTTGAATGCCGCCTGCAGGCCTGCAGTGATCTGTTCGGACGAGGCGCCACTGCCACTCGCGATCACGCCATTCACCTGCACCAGCGCCGTATGCTTGCCCGGGGAGGTCATCTCGCGCGCGCCGAACCAGCCGGCGGCGATGAACAGCAGGAGGAACAGATACAGGAAGGTCAGCGACTTGAAGAAGATCCCCCAGTACCGGCCGCGCCGCTGCTCCTGCAGCGCCGAGGTCGCGAGCTTCTCGAGCACCTTGCGTTCCCAGTTGTCCGGGCTGCCGTCGGGTTGGTTCATCGTGTGTCCCTCTTTTCTCTCGTGTTGTCGGGCGCTCAGGCGTGCTGCTTGAGCCAGCGGTGCAGTTCGTCGAAGCGATCGATGCACGCAAGCGGCGAGGCTGCGACCAGGCCGGCCTTCGGATGCGCGCCGTAAGCCACTGCGACCGCGGCGGTGTCCGCCGCCCGCGCCATGTCGAGGTCGTGCGTGGTGTCGCCGATCATCAGGCTCCGCCCCGGTCCGATGCCCAGCTCTGCGAACAGCTCGTGAAGCATCCGGGGATCGGGCTTGGAGGCCGTCTCGTCGGCACAACGCGTGGCGTCGAAACAGTCGGCCACGTCGAGGTTGCGCATCGCGCGGTCGAGTCCGCGACGGGTCTTGCCGGTCGCCACCGCGAGCCGGAATCCGTCCGCGCGAAGGTCGTGCAGCGCGGCCTTCGCCCCCTCGAACAGCGGAATCTGCCCGTCGCCGGCGAAATAGTGGGTGCGGTAGCTATCGGCCAGCGTCCGGTAATCGGACTGCGGCAGGCCGGGCACCAGGTAGGCCAGCGCGTCGTCCAGCCCCAGTCCGATCACGTAGCGTGCACGCTCCTCGGTCGGGATCGGCGCACCGATGTCGGCGCAGGCCTGCTGGATGCAACGGGCGATCAGGCCGGCGGAGTCGGCCAGGGTGCCGTCCCAATCGAATACGATGAGGTCAAACCGGCTGGGCATCGGGGGCTTTCGGGTTGCGTAGCTGGCGCTCTTCTTCGGCTCGGGCGTCGAGCTGCGCGATGAAGGCAAGGAAATCGGGCGGCAACGGCGCCTCGATGGATATCGGCTCGCCGGTGCCGGGATGCTGGAAGCGCAGGCTGAAGGAATGGAGCATCAGCCGGCGGACACCGAGTTTCTTCAACGGCTTGTCCCGTTCCGGATCGCCGTACTTGTCGTCGCCCAGGATCGGATGCGCGACGGACGCAAGGTGTACACGGATCTGGTGGGTGCGGCCGGTCAGCAGGTGCGCGTCCAGCAGGGTGAATGCCTTCCAGGTGGACAGCGGCGTGAAGACGGTCTTTGCGCTGACAGGATTTCCGCCGCTTCCGCCGTCATGCACTCGCATGCGCTTCTCGGCGACGCCCTGCATCGTCTCCTGCAGCGGCGCATCCACGACCCGGCGCCCCTTGCGCCAGGTCCCGTGCGCCAGCACGCGGTAATGCTTGGTCACCCGGCCCTCGCGCAGGTCTTCGTGCAGCGCGGTCAGCACGCTGCGCTTCTTGGCCAGCAGGAGCAGGCCAGAGGTGTCCCGGTCGATGCGATGCACCAGCTCGAGGAACCGTGCGGTCGGACGCTCGGCGCGGAACTGCTCGATCACCCCGCGCACGACGCCGCTGCCGCCATGTACCGCCCATCCGGACGGCTTGTCGAGGACCAGCAGCCAGTCATCCTCATAGATGACATGCTGGGCGAGTCGAGGGGCTTCGCCTTCATTGCGCGGCGCAGTACTGGCGTTCGAGGCACCCAGCCTGACCGGCGGGATGCGCACCTTGTCGTCCAGTTCGAGGCGACGCTCGGGCAGCGCGCGCTGGCCGTTCACCCGCACTTCCCCGCGCCGCAGCAGCTTGTAGACGTGGCTCTTCGGGACCCCCTTCAGGATCTTCAGAAGGAAGTTGTCGAGTCGTTGCTTTGCGCTTGATTCATCAACGATTTCCAGCCGGACAGACGCTTTTGTTGCGGGGTCCATCTTGCTATACTCGGCCTGCGGTGGAACTCGCGGAAAGTCCTCGTACACGAGAGACTTCCTGAGCGATCAAGCCTTTAGGCGCGATCGTGGTGCTGGACAACCTTCCGGCCAAAGTGGTACACCCAAACCGGTTTTCCCCGATTTTCACAGGTTACTTTCGCTCACCTGAACAAGCAGCGATCTTACTCGATCAAGTGCGTAACACCGCGGGAGTGTGTTGCAGCGGCTTTTCCGCAGCGCGCCAACGCGGCATGCAGACGCAGAAACCTGGCTGGTCCGTTCGATGTCTTTCCTTTGCTTCCGGCCATTGAATCAGGCGCACCCGCACGTCGACCGAGGGTCGAGCGTCGGAGCCCACATGTCCGTCAGAAGCGTGTCCCCGACAGAAAAGGTGCGAGACCCTCACCACTGACCTGACGCATCCGCAACCGGTCTCCGGTTGCCCCTGCGCGCCCGGCTTCGCGCGACCCCGTGCTTGATCGCGGGAGTCAGACTCAATGAAACGCATGTTGTTCAATGCGACGCAGGCGGAAGAACTCCGCGTCGCAATCGTCGATGGCCAGAAGCTCGTCGACCTCGATATCGAAACCGCAGGAAAAGAACAGCGCAAGAGCAACATCTATAAAGGCACCATCACCCGCGTCGAGCCCAGCCTCGAAGCTGCCTTCATCGATTACGGTGCCGACCGGCACGGCTTCCTGCCGTTCAAGGAAGTGGCGCGTTCCAATTTCCGTAGCGGAGCCGAGACCGACCCGGCGCGCGCGACCATCAAGGACGCCCTGCGCGAAGGCCAGGAAGTCATCGTCCAGATCGACAAGGACGAACGCGGCACCAAGGGCGCGGCCCTCACCACCTACATGAGCCTGGCCGGACGGTACATCGTCCTGATGCCGAACAACCCGCGCGGCGGCGGCGTGTCGCGGCGGATCGAAGGCGAAGACCGCAACGAGTTGCGCGACCTGGTGGCCCAGCTCGACGTGCCTGCCGGCATGAGCGTCATCGCGCGCACGGCCGGCATCGGCCGCACGCTGGAAGAGCTCCAGTGGGACCTGTCCTACCTGCTCCGGCTGTGGGAGGCGATCGAGTCGGCGGCCAAGCGGGAGTCCGCGCCGTCGCTGATCTACCTCGAGAGCAGCCTGGTCATCCGCGCGATCCGCGACTACTTCAGCCAGGACATCGGCGAGATCCTGATCGACACCCCGGACATCTACGACCAGGCCCGTTCGTTCATGGCCGCGGTGATGCCGGGCAACCTCGACCTGATCAAGCATTACCGGGACGACGTCCCGCTGTTCTCGCGCTTCCAGATCGAACACCAGATCGAGAGCGCGTATTCGCGGCAGGTCACCCTGCCCTCGGGCGGCGCGATCGTGATCGACCACACCGAGGCCCTGGTCTCGGTCGACGTCAACTCGGCCCGCTCGACCCGCGGCGGCGACATCGAGACGACCGCGTTCAACACCAACTGCGAGGCGGCCGACGAGATCGCCCGCCAGCTGCGCCTGCGCGACCTCGGCGGCCTGATCGTCATCGACTTCATCGACATGGAGAACGCGCGCAACCAGCGCGAGGTGGAGACCCGGCTGCGCGACGCGCTGCACGTCGATCGCGCCCGGGTGCAGATGGGCAAGATCTCGCGCTTCGGACTGATGGAACTGTCACGCCAGCGCCTGCGTCCGTCGCTGGGTGAATCGGCGCACATCCCGTGCCCGCGCTGCCATGGCACCGGCTTCGTCCGCGGCATCGAGTCGACCGCGCTGCACATCCTGCGCATCCTGCAGGAAGAGGCCATGAAGGAAAACACCGGCGCCGTGCATGCCCAGGTGCCGGTCGATGTCGCGACGTTCCTGTTGAACGAAAAGCGGCAGGACATCCAGAGCATCGAACTGCGGCAGAAGGTGAACGTGGTGCTGGTGCCCAACCTGCACCTGGAGACGCCGAACTACACGGTCACCCGGCTCCGCCATGACGAGCTGAATGCCTCCGAACCGCCGGCAGCCAGCTACCAGCTGGTGGCGGCACCGGAAGCGTCCGACACGCTGCCCGGCATGCCGGCAGAGCGCCCGCAGCGCCCGCAGGCTGCGGTCCAGGGGATCAACCCGGAGGCGCCGCCGCCGCCGGCGCCGGTCCCGGTCGCGCAAGCCGTCCCGGTGGCTGCACCTGCGGCGCCTGCGCCGCGATCGCTGTTCGACAAGATGTTCGGCTGGTTGAGCGGAAAGCCCTCGACCGCCGCGCCAGTGGCCGAGGTCGCGCCGTCGCCGGTCGCCACGCCTGCACCGGGCGCACGTACGGGCAACGGAGAAACCAGCCGGCGCCCCGGCAGCCGCGACGGCGACCGTCGGCGCGGTGG
>JAIENF010000782.1 GCA_019751575.1 Burkholderiales bacterium | reverse complement strand
CGATCGCCGACCGGATGATGCGTGCCTGGGTATCCCCGGCACACCACCTGAGCGGGGACGTCGTTGCCGTGGCCCGGTCGCCGGATGACCGGATCAACGTGCTGCTTGCGGACGGCACGGGCCATGGGCTGGCGGCTGCGATCTCGGTGCTGCCGGTGAGCGAAGTGTTCCACCGGATGACCGACCGCGGGTTCGACATCGCAAGCATCGTCACCGAGATGAACCGGAAGCTGCGCAGCTGCATGCCGGCCGACCGTTTCGTCGCGTGCGTGGCTGCCTCGATCGACATGCGAGAGCGGGTGATCGAGCTCTGGAACGGCGGGTGCCCGCCGGTGATGCTGCTCGGCAGCGACGGCAGCCTCGAGCGGGTCTGGCGTTCGCGGCACATGGCCCTCGGCATCCTGGACGGGCGCGATTTCGACAGTTCCGTGGAGCGCTGTTCGTATCGCGAGCAGTCGCAGCTGATGGTCGTGTCGGACGGGCTGTCCGAAGCGCTCGGCCAGGACGGCAAGCACCGGTTCGGAGACCGCGAACTACTCGAAGCCGTGCGTGGCCCGTCCGCGCAGCGGCTAGAGCGGGTGGTCAGCTGCCTGCATGACTTCACCGGCAACAGCACGCTGGAGGACGATGCATCGATCCTGCTGGTCGACTGCCTGCTCGAGCCGTTGCCCGACCCGGTGGTCGAGGCGCCGCCTCCGGCGCTGGCGTCGACACCGGCATCGGGCAGGGCGCGCGGCTCGCATTGGGCCTTCGAGATGCGGCTCGGGCCGGCCCAGCTGCGCAGGATCACGCTGGTACCGTTCATCAGCGGGCTGGTGGAACAGCTGGGCATTCCCCGCCGGTTGCGCAGCAACGTGTTCTGCGTCCTGTCGGAACTGCTCTGCAACGCCCTCGACTATGGCGTGCTGGGCATGGACCCGGCGGTGCTGGAGCAGGACAATGGGCGAGAGCGCTTCCGGGAGGACCGGGCGCAAAGGCTGGCTGCGCTTGCGTCCGGAAGCCTCTGGGTCAAGGCTGCCGTCGAACCGGTCGGCGATGGCGAGTACCTCGAGGTGGAGATAGAGGATTCCGGCGCGGGCTTCGACATCGAGTCCCTCGAGGAACGGCTCGCACGGCTGAAGAGAAGCGATCCCGTCCGGCAAGGGCGCGGCCTGGAGCTCGTGCGCTCGGTGTGCAAGAGCCTGCGCTTCGACCAGGACGGACGCAGGGTGGTTGCCGTGATCGCGCTGGCGCCGCCCGCCTGAAGGCTTCTGCAGGTGCAGTGCCTGCGCAGCCGTGGATCCGGCGCAAGCGTGCGCAGGTTGCCGGCGCTTCCCGTTTTGACTAAAGTGCGCGCCAGTCGAACAGCACGATGAAACGGGCAGACATGGCCGCACAGCGGATGGATGGCAAGGCCCTCGCGGCGCAGGTGCTCGAGGAATGCAGGCAGAAGGTCGATGCACTGGCAGCGCGAGGCGTGCGGCCGGGGCTGGCAGTGGTGCTGGTGGGCGACAATCCGGCCTCGCGTGCCTATGTACGGAACAAGGTGAAGGCCTGCGCGACGGTCGGCGTCCACTCCGAAGTGGTCGAGATGTCTGCCACGGCGTCCCAGTCGGACGTGCTTGACGTGGTGCGTCGCCTGAATGCCGATGCATCCATCCATGGCATCCTGGTGCAGTTGCCGCTTCCCGCCGGTCTAGACGAGGCCGTGATCCTCGCTGAAGTGAAGGCCGCGAAGGATGTCGATGGCTTCCACACGCTGAACCGGGGCGACCTGCTGAGCGGGCACACGCGGTTTCCGCCGTGCACCCCGGCCGGCATGATGCGCATGCTCGACTCGATCGGCGCGAAGCTCGCCGGCAAGGACGCGGTGGTGGTCGGGCGCAGCAACACCGTCGGCAAGCCGATGGGCCTGCTGCTCCTCGGACGCGACGCGACCGTCACGCTGTGCACCTCCAAGACGGTGGACCTCGCCGCGCATACCCGGCGCGCCGACGTGCTGGTTGTCGCGGTCGGCCGACCGGGCATCGTCACCGGCGACATGGTCAAGCCGGGCGCGATCGTGCTCGATGTCGGCATCAACCGCACGGCCGACGGCAGGCTGGTGGGCGACATCGACTTCGACTCGGTCGAGCAGGTCGCAGGCCATGTGACCCCGGTCCCGGGCGGCGTCGGACCGATGACGGTGGCGATGCTCGTGGTCAACACCATCGAGGCGGCGGGCGGATAGCCGGCTGACCGGACCATCCACCCGCGCGGCTGACGGATCAGGCGGCCCCGGTCGCGGACCTCGCGCCGTCCCGTTCAGTCCGGCGCGGATGCATGCGGGCTGCCCAGGCGGGCCAGGCAGCGGCTGATCCACAGTGCCGTGAGCTTCTCCTGCACCGAGTTCTGCCGGAGCCGCTCGTTCAGTGCCGGAAAATCGACCTGGTCCAGCGACTGGTCCTGGTTGAAGCACGAGAACACGTAGGTGATCCGGCCGGTCGCGCGGTCGCGATGCGGCTGGAGGCACTGCGCGCAGATCTCCTTCATCATGCACTGCATCGGGGAATTGATCGAGCCGATGGCGCGATGCGTGTCCTTCAGGTGCCGCGAAAGCAGGCCGTGCCGGGCCGCGCCCACCGCCGCCATCATGCGGTCGGAACCGATCGCAATGATGCGATCGACGTCGGCCACCGGGATGGACGGCACGCCCAGGCGACCGTCGGCGTAGGCGGCGATCGCCTCGACGATGTTGGCGCTGATCGTGCGGTCCTGCGGACGCCCGGGCTCGAATCCCGGGGCCTCGTCGCAGCACCAGACCACGGTGTCTGCAGCCGCTTCGATCTCTTCCACCTTGTAGCGGTCGATCAGCTTCTTGTAGCCGGCGAAGTAGAGGACCTTCGATCCGGCCGCGCGCAGCGCCTGCCCGATCGAGAACAGCACCGCGTTGCCCAGGCCACCGCCGACCAGCATCACCGTCTCGCCCCCTGCGATCTCGGTCGGCTCTCCCGTCGGGCCCATCAGCACGATCGGCTCGCCGGGGCGCAACGTCTTGCAGAGGTCGGAAGACCCGCCCATCTCGAGCACGATGGTCGACACGAGGCCCTGCTTCGCGTCGACCCATGCACCGGTCATCGCCAGGCCTTCCATCGCGAGTCGGGTGCCGTCGATGCGCGCGGCATTCATCTCGTAGTTCTGCAGGCGGTAGAACTGCCCGGGCTGGAAACGCGCGGCCGCGCGCGGAGCCTTGGCCACGACCTCGATGATGTTGGGCGTCAGCCGGTTCACTGCATGCACCGTGGCGCGGAGCTCTTCGTTGAGGCGGGCGATGAAGGCCCCCGCGTCCGGCTGGCCGTTGGCCGGCAGGCCCGCAAGCACCCGGGACACGGCGGGATATCCCTGCTTGGCAGAGCCCATCGCCTTGACCACGTTTCCGAAGAACGACGGATGGAGGTCTCCGAAGAAGCTGATGAAGCGCCCGTCGTCGCGCCGGGAAAGGAACACATTCGGCGCCTTCGGCTTCGAGATCGACCGTTCAGGGCGCACCGGGTTTCCCTGTTCATCGCAGGCGCGGAAGTAGCGGCCATCGAGCACGAAGGTGTCCGCGTCCTCTCGCGCGAGCACGGTGTTCGGGTTGGTACCGGCGGCGATCAACACGGTACGCGCCGCAAGCACCACGTCACCCGCATCGCTCCATTGGCCGTCCTCGGCCCGCGACTGCCGTGTCATGGTGATCGACTCGACATGCTGCCAGGCGTCCACGTCGATGCGCCGTGGCGAGAGTCCCTCGGCGAACACGATGCCTTCCTCGAGCGCCTTCTGTACCTCTTCATGGTTGAGGGTGTAGGAAGGCGAATCGACGAGGCGCTTGCGGTAGGCAAGCGTGACGCCGCCCCAGCCCGCGATGAGCCTGGCAAGGCGGGGCGCCCGCCGCTGTTCGGCGGCGGCATGCCGCTCGGCGCGTATCGCATGTGCATGCCCGATGAACTCGGCTGCGATCGAACGCTCTTCTTCGTTCCAGCGCGCGTGTACCGCCGCCTCTCCCTGTTCCGCCACCAGCGTCTCGTAGCGGGCCAGGAACTTCTCGACCTGCACCGGGTAGTAGGCCAGGGACTCGGTGGCGGTGTCGACCGCGGTGAGGCCGCCGCCGATCACGACCACCGGGAGCCGCAGCTGCATGTTGGCGATCGATTCGGCCTTCGCCGCACCGGTCAGTTGAAGCGCCATCAGGAAGTCGGAGGCGGTGCGGACGCCGCGTGCCAGGCCGTTGGGCATGTCGAGGATCGTGGGCCGGCCGGCGCCGGCGGCGAGCGCCACATGGTCGAAGCCCATGTCGAACGCGTCCTCGGCAGTGAGCGTTCCGCCGAAGCGCACGCCGCCGAACATCGCGAACGCGCCGCGGCGCTCCAGCACCAGGCGGATCACCTTCAGGAAGTTCTTGTTCCAGCGCACGGTGATGCCGTACTCGGCGACACCGCCGAAGCCGGCCATCACCCGGTCGTCGAGCGATTCGTAGAGTTCGTGCACGTCCTCCACGGGATCGAAAGGCACGCGACGACCATGGCCATCGACACCGGACAAGCGTGGCGGCAGGGGCTCGATCTTGAGCCCGTCGATGCCGGCCACCATGTGCCCGTCGTTCATCAGGTGGTGCGCCAGCGTGAAGCCGGCGGGCCCGAGGCCGACCACCAGCACGCGGCGGCCGGTCGGCGCGCAGGGCAGCGGCCGGCGGATGTCGAGCGGGTTCCAGCGCGTCAGCAGCGAATAGATCTCGAAGCCCCACGGAAGCTCCAGCACATCCTTCAGCGTGCGGGTCTCCGATTCGGGAATGTTGACCGGCTCGGTCTTCTGGTAGATGCAGGCCTTCATGCAGTCGTTGCAGATCCGGTGGCCCGTGGCCGGCACCATCGGGTTGTCGATCGCGATCATCGCCAGCGCACCGATGGCATGGCCCATCGCCTTGACTTCATGGAACTCGGAGATCCGCTCCTCGAGCGGGCAGCCGGCCAGCGTCACCGCGAAGGGAGACTTCTTGAAGTGCGCGGCGGCGGGCAGGGCATCGATCTCCGCTGCATCACCCTTGAGCTTTTCCTTGAGTCCCTTCGAACAGGAATCCTTGCCCTGGTGGTGGCACCAGATGCAGTAATGTGCCTGGTCGAGCGCGCCCACGAGATCGGTACCCTGGTCGGTCAGGGCGAATCCTTCGCGATGCCGCTGGTGCGCTTCGGCCAGCGTGAACGCTGCGTATCCAGCCGCGGTGTCGGTCTCGACCGGCACCAGGCGCTGGGGATCGGTCCGGTGCGGCGTCTTGAACAGCACGCCGGCTGCATGTCGACGTCGACCTTCGGGCGTCGTCAGCGCCCAGGCGGCATAGTTGAGCGCGAGCACCACGCGGTCGGCGTGCGACGGGTCGCCCTGCCAGGCGGCGACATGGCGCGCGAACGCCAGCTCGCCGAACGGCTCGCCGAACCAGTCCTGCAACGTCGCGGCCGCGGCGGCCGGGTCGAAGCCGGCGAGCGCCTCCGGCTTGACCTTGGTCGCGGCCTGTCGTTGCACGAACTGGCGCTTGCACTCGTACAGCGGGGCAAGTTCATTGTGTCGCGCCGACAGCGCACGGACGGCATCGCCGATCCCGAACAGGTCGCCGACGAAGTCGTCGACCCAGGGCGACAGTTCGATCAGCAGGGCGGCTTCGGCCCCGGCATCGAGGGCAGCGGGCGCCGCGCGCGCGCAGCGAAGCCGCGCCCCCAGTCCGGCATCGGCGGCGTCGAGCCATTGCAGGAAGGCGGCATCCAGTGCGACCAGGCCTTCATGTTGATAGAGTTGTTCGACGCGGAGCCCGTGGGCGAGTGAGAGCATCGGAGAGCAGTCGCAGTTGCTGGATCGGG
>JAIENF010000362.1 GCA_019751575.1 Burkholderiales bacterium | reverse complement strand
GAAAGGGCGCTGCAAGCGCTTGAAAACTAAGGTTTACGGGCCGATGTCCGAAATAGTTGACGTGGGGACCAGAAACCCGCGGTTTTTCGGTAGACTGCCGCTCACTTCCGCTGAAAACAGGACACTTGATGCTCTCCGGCCTGATCGATCTCCCGTGGTGGGGTTACGTGGTCTACACGCTGGTGGTGACCCACATCACCATCGCGGCAGTGACCATTTACCTGCATCGCGCCCAGGCGCACCGCGGCCTCGACCTTCACCCCGTCGTCTCGCATTTCTTCCGTTTCTGGCTCTGGCTCACCAGCGGCATGGTCACGCGCGAATGGGTCTCCATCCACCGCAAGCACCACGCACGCTGCGAGACGCCGGAAGACCCGCACAGCCCGCAGATCTACGGCATCCGCAAGCTGCTGCTGCAGGGCAGCGAGCTGTACCGGGCGGAAGCGAAGAACCGTGAAACCCTCGAGAAGTTCGGCAGCGGCACGCCGGACGACTGGATCGAGCGCAACCTCTATTCGCGCTACTCGGTCATGGGCCCGTACACGACCCTGGCCTTGAACGTGCTGCTGTTCGGACCGATCGGCATCACCATCTTCGCGGTGCAGATGCTGTGGATCCCGGTCACCGCGGCCGGCATCATCAACGGCGTCGGGCACTTCTGGGGCTACCGCAACTTCGCGGCGGAAGACGCCAGCCGGAACATCCTGCCCTGGGGCATCATCATCGGCGGCGAGGAACTGCACAACAACCACCACGCGTACCCGAGCTCGGCGCGACTGTCGTCGAAATGGTACGAGTTCGACATCGGCTGGATGTACATCCGGATGCTGGAGACCGTCGGCCTGGCCCATGTGAAGAAGGTCGCGGCGCAGGTGAAGCTCGACGCCTCGAAGACCGTAGCCGACGTGGACACGCTCGACGCGGTGATCGCCCATCGCTACGACGTGCTGTCGCGTTACGGCAAGATGCTGGCCGCGACCTGGCGGCAGGAGATCGGCAAGATGAAGCACCTGACGCCTGCCGTGCCGCACCTCGACCTGCCGTCGCTGCGCCAGTGGGTACAGCGCGACGCCCACGAAGTGCCGGAGACGGTGCGCCCGGCCCTGACGGAAGTGCTGAGCCGGAGCGAAGCGCTGCAGAAGACGTACGCGATGCGCCAGGAACTGTCCGCGCTCTGGGCGCGGTCGACGGCCTCGAAGGAACAGCTGGTGCACCAGCTGCAGGACTGGTGTGCCCGCGCCGAGCAGAGCGGCGTCGCCCAGTTGCGCGAGTTCTCGGTACGGCTGCGCAGCTACGCCTGATCCGCGGCGCCATCGCGCTGCACTTGAAGACGGGGCCTTCGAGGCCCCGTTTCTTCGCCCTCGATCAGAGGCTCGGCAGCGTGGCCAGCATCGACGGCCGCTGGCTGAACACGGCGAACCAGGCAGCGAGCCGCGGCCGGCCGGCGCGCCAGTCGTCCGCCCCGTAGCGGAAGTCGAGCCAGGCGAGCGTCGCGGCGACCGCCAGCGAACCGATCGTCGGCTCACCGTCGAGGGCCTTCGCATCGGATTCGAGGAAGTCCAGCGCCTGCTTCCATTTCGCGCGCTGGCCATCCTGCCATTCGGTCCACTGCAATTCCTTCGGTGCGAGCGCCGTCTGGTAGCGCACGCCGATCGCCGCATCGAGGATGCCGTCGGCGACGGCCTGCTGGCGAAGCGCGCTCCAGCGTGCCGGCCCCGGCGCCGGGAACAGCTTGCGCCCCGCGTTCAGGCTGTCGAGGTATTCGCAGATCACCGGCGAATCGAACAGCGCCATGCCGTCGTCGGTGACCAGCGTCGGCAGCTTCATCAGCGGATTCGCCTTCGCCAGGTCGGCGTTCGGCTTCACCGGCGACACCATCGTGGCCACCTCTTCGACCCGCGACGCGAGTCCGGCTTCATGCGCGACCAGGCGCACCTTGCGCGCGAACGGCGAGGCAGAGCTGATGTGCAGCTTCATCGGATGTCTCCTGCAGGGATGGTCGGCGAAGCCGCGATCCTACCGCCATCCGGCGTCAAAGGCGCGCCGGGTACGTGTCAGCGGCCAGCGGCTGCGCGGCACAGCGCGCCAGCACGGCGCGCATCACCCGGTGGATGTCGGTCACCGACGCCTCGGCAAGCGCGAACTCGGGCGCCAGCCGCTCGACCGCCGAGGAAATCTCGTCGAGCAGCGCGCCCTCGTCCACCCGTACCAGGCGCCCGTCGCGCATGACCGGCTCGCCATCGACCAGGACCATGTCGAGCCCGGCACCGCGCTCGCCGTAGACCAGCTGGCGGACCGGGTCGGCCAGCGGCGTGAAGGCGATGGTGTCGAGGCGCCAGGCACAGAGGTCGGCGATCGCGCCGACCTCGATCCGGCCGAGGCGGTCACCGAAGCCGAACGCACGCGCACCGCCCGCCGTGGCGATCGACAGCGCCTCGCGTGCACTGAGCCAGTCGGCATCCTCGCCGCGGAGCTTCGACAGCGCAGCGGCCGAGCCGACCGTGGTCAGCATGTTCGCCGTGACCGTGGAGGACATGCCATCGGTGCCCATCCCGACGTTGACCCCCGAGCGCAGCAGTTCGCGCACCGGCGCGACGCCCGAGCCGAGCATCAGGTTGCTCCACGGGTTGTGCTGCACGGTCGTGCCGGCACGCGCCAGCAGTTCGATCTCGCGCGGGTTCAGCCAGACACCATGGATCAGCGTCGTCTTGTCCTTCAGGAAGCCCACCGCATGCAGGTGCTCGACCATGGTGTGGCCGTAGAAGGACTGGCCGGTCACCACCTGCATCCGCGTTTCCTGCACATGGGTGATCACCGGCAGGTCGAGGTCATCGGCCAGCCTGCGCGATGCCCGCAGGAATCCCTCGGTGCAGCGCTGGGGCGCGGAACAGGAGACCAGCACGCCGACCCGGTTCGACTGCGGATGCCGGCTGCGCGCGAGTTCCCGCACCAGGCCATGGAAGGCCTCCGGCGATGGCCTCGGCAGTGCACGCAGCCTGGCGAGCGTCTCCGCGTCCGCGCATGCGTCGACATACGGGAAGTTGTCGATCACCGCGCGATCCATCATCGCGAAGCCGACCAGCGCGCGCACGCCGGCATCCTCGTAGGCCTGGAACACCGCGTCGAGCAGCGGCCTGTCGATCGCGGCACCGAGGGTGAGGTCGTCGACCACCGTGGTGGCACCGCTGCGCAGGCACTCGATCGCGCCGATCATCGTGCGCAGGTAGGCATCGCGGGGCGTGAGCGGCACCGGCCTGACCGGACGCACGTTGTGCATCCAGAGCTCGAGCGGCAGGTTCTCGTGGCGACCGCGCTGGAAATGCTCGTGCGAATGGAAATGCCCGTTGACCATCCCCGGCGCGAGCAGCCGGCGCTCGAGCAGGATCGTGGTCGCCTGCGCAGGCAGGCTGCCCGCGGGGCCGATCGCGGCGATGCGCCCGCCGTCGATCGCGACATCGAGCGGGTCGGACAGGCTGAACGATTCGCCGAGCAGCGCACGCGCGCCGCGCAGCAGCAGGGGCGATCGACTAGCGGACATGGCGGCTGACCCCGACGAACCGCTCCATCACGATCACCAGCACCGTGGTCACCGCGATCAGCACGCCGGACACGGCCGCGGCCCGCACGTCGAGGTTCGACTCGATGATGTTCCACAGCCGGATCGGCAGCACCTCGCTGCGCGCATCGGACAGGAACAGCGAGATCGCCACGTTGTCGAACGACATCATGAACGCGATGAATGCCCCGGCGGCGATGCCGGGCAGGATCAGCGGCAGGGTCACGGTGCGGAAGGCGAACCAGGGTCCGGCACCCAGGCTCTTGGCGCTCTCGAGCAGCACGCCGTCGAGCTGGCTCAGGCTGGCGCAGGTCGTGCGCAGGATGTACGGCGTGGTGATCGCCGTGTGTCCGATGACCAGTGTCGTCATCGACACGCCGGTGCCGAACACGTTGAACCAGACCAGCAGGCCCAGGCCGAGCGCGAGCGTCGGCAGCATCAGCGGCGACATGAACACCGAATCGAGGAAGCGCGCCCACAGCCTGGGCTGGCGTGCGATGGCGAGCGCGGCCGTCACCGCGAGGACGGTGGAGATCGCCGTCGCCATGCCCGCGACCTGCAGCGACAGCTTCGCCGCCCGCCACAGGTCGGGCGAATCATTGAACAGCGCCTCGTACCAGCGCAGCGACCAGCCCGGCGGCGGGAAGCGCAGCGACTGCCCGCTGGTGAAGGACACGATCAGCACGATCAGCGTCGGCGCGATCAGCAGCACGATGGCGATCGCAGACAGCACGCCGATCACCAGGCCGAACGAGCCACGCTCGGCGCGCGAGCGGATCGACTCGCCGCGCATCGGCGGAACCGTCTTCAGCGACTCGTAGGCGCCTTCAGCCATGGGCGACCCCACGCATCCGGCGCGCCAGCAGGTTGACCATCACCACGATCGCCAGCACGCTGGCAAGCAGGATCATCGCGATCGCCGCCGCGAACGGATAGTTGTTGGCCTGGATCGCCTGCTGGTAGATGTAGAACGGCATGAACATCTGCTGCCCGCCGCCGACCAGCGTCTGGGTGACGAAGGCGCTGACCGAGGAGGCATACACCAGCAGGCAGCCGGCGAGCACGCCCGGCGCCGACAGCGGCAGGATCACCTGCAGGAAGGTGCGCCAGCTGCCGGCCCCCAGCGAGGCGGACGCCTGGCGCAGGTTGGGATCGATGCCGGCCAGCACCGTGATGATCGGCAGCACCATCAGCGGCAGTTCGATCTGCGCCAGCGCGACCACCACGGCCGTGGGCGTGAAGAGCAGCTTGGCCGGCATCTCGAGCAGCCCCAGCGCGACCAGCGATTCGTTGACGATGCCCTGCCGGCCGAGGATCACCAGCCAGGCGAACGTCCTCACCACCGCGCTGGTCAGCAGCGGCAGCACGATCAGCAGGATCAGCAGCTTCTGCCAGCGCGGCGGCGACACCGAGTAGAGGTAGGCGAGCGGATAGCCGATCAGCAGCGTCAGCAGCGTCACCTTCAGGCCCAGCCACAGCGTCGCGCCCAGCACGCCGAGGTTGAAGCCGTCGGTGAGGAACTTCGTGTACTGCCCGAGGCTGGCCTGCTCGAGCGAGACGTCAGTGTGCAGGCTGACATAGCCGAGCAGTGCGAGCGGCCCGAACACGAATGCGGTGAAGAACACCGCCAGCGGCAGCACCAGCTGCCAGTTCTTCAGCAGGCCGGGCAGCGTGGACCGTGCGGACCGCGTCATGCCTGGAACACCGAGACCGGCGCGCCCGGCGCGACCGCAAGGCCGGTGCGGGTACCCGGCGCCAGCCATGCATGGCCGCCGGTGCGCGCCAGCGTGACCTTCACCTTCTCGCCCGTGTCGAGTGCGAGCTCATGCACGACCGAGGGCCCGAGCGGCAGTGCGAGTTCCACCGTGGCCCCGAGCGCGCCTGCGGCTTCCGGCACGAAGACCAGGTGCTCCGGCCGCACCGACACGGTGACCGGGCCGATGCGCGAACACGGGCCGGGATCGTCCAGCTGCAGCCGGCCGCCGGCGGCCAGCTCGACCACGAACCGGTCGCCGTCGCGCTGCAGCCGGCCGCCGAACAGGTTCGCGGTACCGACGAAGCCGGCCACGAACAGGGATTGCGGACGATCGTAGATCTGCTCCGGCGTGCCCAGCTGCTCGATGCGGCCCTCGCTCATCACGGCGATGCGATCGGCCATGCCGAGGGCTTCCTCCTGGTCATGGGTGACCATCACCGTCGTGATGCCCAGTTCGCGCTGCAGCCGCTTCACCTCGATCTGCATGTCGAGCCGCAGGTTCTTGTCCAGCGCACCGAACGGTTCGTCGAG
>JAIENF010000062.1 GCA_019751575.1 Burkholderiales bacterium | reverse complement strand
TGATGATGCCGGCGATCCATTCGATGCGGTTGGCGGTCAGCCCCTCGCGCAGCGCCTTGATGATCGGGATGCCGCCGCCGACCGCCGCCTCGAACGCGACCATCACGCCCCTGGCCTGCGCCGCGCCGAAGATCTCGTTGCCATGCAGCGCGAGCAGCGCCTTGTTCGCGGTGACCACGTGCTTGCCGTGGGCGATCGCCTCGAGGATCAGTTCCTTCGCGATGCCATAGCCGCCGATCAGCTCGACGACGATGTCGACGTCCGGGTCGCGCACCACTGCAAAGGCGTCGTCCACGACCCGGGCCGGCACCTCGCCGGCGGCCGTGGTTGCGGCCACCACCGTGCGCGCGCGCTCGACGTCCTTGTCCGCGACCCGGGTGATGCGGATGCCGCGACCGGCGCGCCGTTCGATCTCGTCACGGTTGCGTGCGAGCACCCCGAAGGTGCCCCCGCCGACGGTGCCGATGCCCAGCAGACCCACGTTGATCGGTTTCATCAGAGCAGCCCATCCTTGCGGAACATCTCTTTCACGCCGCGCGTGGCCTGGCGGATGCGCGACTCGTTTTCGATCAGCGCGAGGCGCACATGGTCGTCGCCGTATTCGCCGAAGCCGATGCCGGGCGAAGCGGCGAGCTTGGCCTCTTCGAGCAGCTTCTTGGAGAACTCGAGCGAGCCCATCTTCGCGTACGGCTCCGGGATCTTCGCCCAGATGTACATCGCCGCCTTCGGCGACTCGACCATCCAGCCGGCCGCGTGCAGCCCCTGCACCATCACGTCGCGCCGCTTCTGGTAGGTCATCGCGATCTCGCGCACGCATTCCTGCGGACCCTCGAGCGCGAGGATCGAGGCGATCTGGATCGGGGCGAAGGTACCGTAGTCGTGGTAGCTCTTCATCCGCGCCAGCGCCGACACGAGGTCGCGGTTGCCGACCATGAAGCCGACCCGCCAGCCGGCCATGTTGTAGCTCTTGGACATGGTGAAGAACTCGACCGCGACATCGCGCGCGCCGGGCACTTCCATGATCGACGGCGCACGGTAGCCGTCGAAGGTGATGTCGGCATAGGCCAGGTCGTGCACGACATAGATGTCGTGCCGGCGCGCGATGTCGATGATCTTCTCGAAGAACGGCAGGTCGACGCACTGGCTGGTCGGGTTCGACGGGAAGTTCAGGATCAGCATCTTCGGCTTCGGGTACGACTCCTTCATCGCCCGGTCGAGCTCGTCGAAGAAGTCCACCCCCGGCGTCATCCGCACATGGCGGATGTCGGCACCGGCGATCACCGGGCCGTAGATGTGGATCGGGTAGCTGGGGTTGGGCACCAGCACGATGTCGCCGCGGTCGAGGGTGGCCAGCGCCAGGTGCGCGATGCCCTCCTTCGAGCCGATGGTGACGATCGCTTCGCTGTCCGGGTCGAGTTCGACCCCGTAGCGGGTCTGGTACCAGTTGCAGATCGCCTTGCGCAGCCGCGGGATGCCCTTGGACACCGAGTAGCCGTGCGTGTCGGGGCGTTGCGCCGCCTCGACCAGCTTGGCGACGATATGCGGCGGCGTCGGGCCGTCGGGGTTCCCCATCGACAGGTCGATGATGTCCTCGCCCCGGCGGCGGGCGGCCATCTTGAGTTCCGCCGTGATGTTGAACACGTACGGCGGCAGGCGGCGGATGCGGGCGAATTCTTCCATCTGTTCAGTCACCTGGCACCGCGACGGCGGGCCGGCGGCACATTGTGGAAAGCCTTCGAGTTTACCCGAGCCGACCGCCCTGCGCGCCGGTCAGGCAGCGAACTCGGCCGTCGCGCTGAGCGCCACCGCCCCGGTATCGTCCTCCGCCCACAGCTTGGCGCTGCGCCCGTCGGCGGAAGGCTCCCCGCACAGCGTGATCGCCCGGTTCACGAACAGCGGCCTGACGTTGCGCGACGCCATGTGCCGCAGCGGGCGGCCTGCATTCGCGCGCGCGAGCTCGAACACGAGCAGCGTGGTCAGCCCGCCGTTCATCACCAGCGCCGGATAACCCTCGGTGCCGGTCACGTACGGCTGGTCGTAGTGGATGCGATGGCCGTTGAAGGTGAGGGCGGAATAGCGGAACAGCATCACCGGATCGGGCGTCACCACCTTCTTCCAGGCAGCGATGCCCGGCGCCGGCATCGGCATCGGCGCAGCCGGCGCCTTCGGCGCGGCCGGGTCGGGCTCCTCCCGGTAGACGATGTCCTGCTCCTCGACCACTGCCAGGCCGCGCGGGCTGGAGATCTCGGTGCGCACGGTGACGAACACCATCTGGCCGGACTTGCCGACCTTCGGCGTGACGCTCTGGATCACGGATTCGCGCTTCACTTCGTCGCCCACGCGCAGGTCGCCCTCGAACGTGATGCGCTTGCCGGCGAACATCCGCCGCGGCAGCGGTACCGGGGGCAGGAAATCGCCGCGCTGCGGATGGCCGTCCGGTCCGATCTGGGACTGCCGCACCACGCGCGGGAACAGGATCGAATGCCAGCCGATCGGCAGCACGTCGCCCGCCTGCGGGCGCGGATCGTCCCGGTCGAGCGTGCACGACAGGCGGTGCACGGACGGCACGGTCACGTGATCGATGTCCGATTCGCGGTTGCCGATCCACTCGGCGAGGCGATCGAGGTCCTGGTCCATCTGTTCCTCCTTGGTTCGCGGGATGCTCGGGCGCGGCGGGGACACGGCCCGTAACAGTTCGTTTCAGTGCTTGCGGATCGTACACCGGAGGCGAATACTGTCGTCATTGCGGTCGCGGCCAGCGACGCAAGCAGCTTCAGCCGGGAGGGGCGACCCTGCCGGCTGTTTTTTGGCCCATGGCCCGCCGGGACATGCCCCGCCCCGGCAACGGATGCGCGCCGCCAGGACGGTGCGTGCCCGCCTTCGTCGCGTCAGGCACCGACCCGGTACTGGCCCACCGCGTCGCCGAGCGCATCCGCGGTCGCGCTCAGCCGCATGGCATCGCCCGCGATGGCCGTCGCCGCCTCGCGCGTCCGCTCGCTCATCGACGCGATCGATGCGACATGGCTGCTCATTTCACCAGTCGCGCTGGCATGCTGCTCCAGCGCGGTGGCGATTTCGCGGACGCTGTCGCGCGCGAGCGCCGACTGCTCGCGGATGGCGCCGATGGTCGAACCGGCATCGCCCGCGTAGGACAGCCCGGCATCGACCTTCTGCACGGCGTCCGCGATGCGTTCGGTGACCTGCGCACGGACGGCCATGATCTCGTCGATCATGCGGCTGATCTCGCCGGTCGAACGGCCTGTCTCGTCCGACAGCTTGCGCACTTCGTCCGCCACCACCGCGAAGCCGCGTCCGGCATCACCGGCGCGCGCCGCCTCGATCGCGGCATTCAGCGCCAGCAGGTTGGTCTGCTCCGCGATATCCCGGATGATGCGCACCACGTCCTGCACTGCCGCGGATTTCTCGCCCAGGGTCTCGACCACGGCGGCGGCCTCGTTCACCGACCGCGCCATCGATTGCATGGAACCGACGGCATCCTCGATCACCGTCGCCCCCAGGGCGGCCCGCTGGGCCGACTGCTCGGCGGCAGCGCGCGCCTGCTGCGCGTTCCGTGCGATGCTGCCCATCGACGCGCCGATCTCCTCGACGGCACTGGCAGCGGCGCCCGCAGCCTGGCTCTGGTCGCTGCTTCCCTCGGCGATACGCCGCGCGGCGTCGGCCAGCGAGGCCGATGCGGCAGTCATCTGCCCGGCGCTGCCCCCCGCGGTCCTGAGCGTGGCGACCAGGCTCGACTGCATCCGCTCCAGGGCCGCGATCATCGGACTGTCCGCCACGGCGCGGCGGTCGAATGCATGGTCCAGCCTTCCTTCGGCGACGCTGCCTGCGAACGCGACCGCCTGCTGGCTGCGCTCCACCATTCGCGCAAGCATCACCGCGAGATGGCACAGCACGCCGGCCTCCACCACCACGTACGCTGCGTGCAGCAGCACCCAGCCGAAGCCCTGCGCCTCGGGAAACACGTAGACCCCGACGCCGGCGCGCTGCATGGCATCGAAGCCCAGGTGGTGGATGGCGATCACCGCAGCCGCGAACACCACCGGACGCCAGTCACAGTAGGCGACGAGGAAGGCGAGCAGCACGAAGATGCCGAAGTGCATCTCGATCAACCCCTGGCTCAGCTGGATCATCAGCGCCGCGAAGATCATCAGCGCGGCCGCCACGGCCAGGCGCACCGCAAGGGTGCCGGGCGCTGCGAGGTACAAGCCGAGTGGAACGGCGAGCGCCGGAATGCCGACCATCAGCGCCTGCGCGAGACCGCCCATGAACATCGCCATGCCGATGCATGCGGCGAGGAGCAGCGTGCAGGTCGCCAGCATCAGCCGGTCGGCACTGCGCTGGAGGTCCTGCAGCAGGTCTGGCCCGGGCGCACCGGGCACGAAGGCGGTCGTCATCGAATCGCTTTCAACGGGGCCCCGCGCAGACGATGCCGCGAAGCCGGTTCTCGGATTCCATGTCCCAGAGCAGGACACCGGTGGTGCCCAGCCAGAACATGAACAGGACGGCCAGGAGGCGCGGGGAGATGGCGCGACCGGGCAACGAGGGTGCTTGCATGGAGGACGCTCCGCCTGGCGATCCTCCAGTAACGGCATCCCCGGCGACGACTTTAGGCCGGCCCGGGGATGCCTCGTGGCCTCACTCGGCGACGATGCCTGCGTTGCGGATCAGCGTTCCCCAGTAGGACAGTTCCTGGACGATCGTCCGGGCGAACGTGGCGGGATCCTGGAACTGCGCGAACGCGCCCTGCGAATCGGCCTTCTCGCGGAACTCCTTGCCTTCGACGATGCGCCTGACTTCCTCGGACAACCGCTTGACCACGTCGGCCGGCATGCCCGCAGGCCCGAGCAGGCCGAACCATGACGCGACCTCGTACTTCGGGAAGCCGGCTTCGGCGGCGGTGGGCACGCCAGGCATCGAAGGATGGCGGCTGCGCGCGGCATAGGCGATCGCGCGCAGCTTGCCCGCCTGCACCTGCTGGATCACCCCGGGCGGCGTGGTGATGAACACGTCGATGTTGCCGCCCATCAGGTCGAGCACCGCGGGGCCGCTGCCCTTGTACGGAACATGGATCATCTTGCCACCGACCTGCTGCTCGAGGATCTCGCCGGCCAGGTGCTGGATCGATCCCGCCCCCGAGGATCCATAGCTGACCTTGCCCGGGCTGGAGCGGATCAGGTCGGCCAGTTCCTTCATCGTGGTCACCTTGGTCGAGGGCCCGACGGCGATCACCTGCGGGGCATACAGGGCCATCGCGATCGGCGTGAAGTCCTTCACCGGGTCCCACTTCAGTCCCTTGAACAGGTGCGGATTGCCGACATGGAAGCCGGAGAACTGGAGCAGCAGCGTATGGCCGTCCGGCTTCGCGCGCGCGACCATCTCGGTGCCGATGTTGCCCGACGCGCCACCACGGTTCTCGACGATCACCGGTTGGCCGAGGGCCTTCGACAGCGGCTCCTGGAGCAGTCGTGCGGTGAAGTCGGTGGACCCGCCGGGCACGGTGGCCACGATCAGGGTCACCGGGCGCGAGGGAAACGGTTGTGCCGCCACAATCGTCGACAGGCCGAGCAGCAGCCCGGCGATCACTGGTCTCGTCATTTGTTCCTCCATTGGAGCCTGCCGCCGGACTGTGCCGTCCGGGCAGCGCAAGGCTCAGGGGTGCACGTACTGGGAAATCTCGACCAGGTTCAGATCGGGATCCCGAACATACACCGAGCGGATGCGCCCGGTGGCACCGGTCCGCCGCCCGGGGCCTTCCTCGATCGGCACACCGGCAGCCTGCAGGCGGTCGATGACCGCCTCGAGCGGGATCGAGGCGAT
>JAIENF010000223.1 GCA_019751575.1 Burkholderiales bacterium | reverse complement strand
CGCGCCGACATCGATGCCGTGTACCGCAGCTACGACGTGAAGGACGGCCGATGCAACCTGGTCGTGTTCTCGGCGCCGCAGCTGTCGCTGTTCGAACTGAAGCGGATCTCGGAGCTGCTCGAGGGCCGCAAGGTCGCTGCCGGTTCGAAGCTGTTCGTCACCACCAGCAACGCCATGAAGCGCAGCGCCACCGAACTCGGATACATCGGCAGGATCGAGGCTGCGGGCGGGATCGTGCTCGAAGGCGTCTGCTTCTACATTCTCCAGGACCTCACGCCGATGAAGCAGCGCATGGGCTGGACCAGCCTGGTCACCAATTCAGCCAAGCTGGTCAACACCATCACCGCCCATCGATTCAACACGATCCTCAGGCCCACCGAGGCATGCATCGAGACCGCACTGACCGGAGACGTGAAATGACAGGCATGCAGCAGCAGCCCCTGCTGGCCATCTCCGTCGATCGTGCCGCCGGGCCGGTGGTCGAGGGCGAAGCCGTGATCTCCACCGAAGGGTTCAGCCCGCGCTATGACCTCGACCGCTGGACCGGCGTGATCTCCAAGCCGGGGCATCGGCTCGAGGGCATCAGCATCCGCGACAAGATCCTGTTCTTCCCCACGGCCAAGGGAGGCATCGCGGCCGGCTGGGCGTTCCACGACATCAAGGGCAAGGGCATCGCGCCCAAGGCATTCATCTTCGGCGTGACCAACCCGGTGATGGTCCAGGGCGCGATCTTCGCCGACATCGCGATCACCGAAGGCTGGTCGCCCGATCCGCTGTCGGTGCTGCAGACCGGCGACTGGGTGCGGGTCGATCCCGGGCGCCGGGTGATCGAGCTCCTCAGGCGAGGTCCTGCGCCTCAAGTCCAGGGCCCCGATGTCCGATGACTGTCTTTGCGGCAACGTCTCCTCGACCATCCGGTCGCCGCGCTTCCTGACACACAGGTAAACTAGAAGAAAATCAGGGAGTCGGCCAGATGATGCCGATCCCATCGTTCCAGGAGCTACGGATGAAACAACGAGCATTCAACACCCGCGTGCAGCCGGTACGCGGCGCGGTGTCGGTATCCCTGGCGCTGGCCGCCCTCGCCGCCGCCCAACCCGTGCTTGCGCAGAAGGCGGGCGACGCGTGGCCGGCAAGGCCCCTGCGCCTGATCATCCCGGCGTCACCCGGCGGCGGCGCCGATACGCTGGCCCGCATCATGACGGCGCGCCTGAGCGAGCGTTTCGGCCAGCCGGTGGTCATCGACAACCGCCCGGGCGCCGCGGGCACCATCGCGATGGACATCACCGCTCGCTCGGCACCGGACGGCTACACGTCGATCCTGACCCAGTCCACGAGCGCGGTGATCGCCCCGGCGATCTACGAGAAGATGTCCTACCGCACGCTGGTCGACTTCACGCCGGTGTCGCTGATCGCCGAAGTGCCGCATGTGCTGGTGGTCAACCCGACGGTGCCGGCGACCAACCTGAAGGAGCTCATCGCGCTGGCGAAGACCCGCTCGCTGAACTACGCCTCGTCCGGCATCGGTGCGGGCAGCCATTTCTCGGGCGAGATGCTCGACCGTGCCGCCGGCATCCGTACCACCCACCTGCCGTACAAGGGTGCGGGTCCGGCGCTGGCAGCGGTGATCGGCGGCGAAGCGCAGCTGTTCTCCTCGCCCATCAACGCGGCGATGGGCCAGATCAAGGCTGGCAAGCTGCGCCCGATCGCGATGACCACGGCGAAGCGGTCCGCCGTGCTGCCCGATCTCCCGACGATCGCCGAGAGCGGCTTCCCCGGCTTCGACATCGGTACCTGGTTCGGCCTGTTGCTGCCGGCCAAGGCTTCGCCGGCGCTGGTCACGCGGATGCATGCCGAATACACCGGCACCCTGAAGGCACCCGACGTCCAGGAGCGACTGCTCGCGGATGGCACGGTGCCGATCGGCAGCACGCCCGATGATTTCCGCAAGCGCATCGCGGTCGACCTCGAACGGTTTGCCCGCATCGCCCGCGAGGCGAAGATCCGGGCAGAGTAACGCCAGGCCGGCCGGGGCCTTCACGGCCCCGGCGCGTGCTGCCTGCTACTCGGCAGCGTCCGCCACCAGCCCTGCCTGTTCGATGCCGAACACGCAGCAGGCTTCGTCCTGGTCTCCGCTCGCGCCACTGGCACCGGCGGCCCCGAGGATGTTGCCGGCCGCATCCTTGATCAGCACGCCGCCCATCTGGGGCAGGAACCTGCCGTTGGCGGTCGCCGCCAGCGTGATCATGAAATTCGGGTTGCTCTGCGCGCGCTTGGCGAGCGAACGGCTGGAGCAGCCCATCGCGACTGCGCCCCATGCCTTGCCGCGGGCGATGTCCTCGCGGAACATCGTGGCACCGTCCTCGCGCTTGTAGGCCACGGTGTGTCCTGCCGCATCGAGCACGATCACGCCGAGCGCCGGGATCTTCATCTCGCGCGCCTTCTCGATCGACTTGTCGACGATGATGCCAGCCTGCTTCAGTGTGAGTGCAGCCATGTCGTCCCCCTGTGTGGTGAGTGGTCAGTCGCCTGCGGACGCGGTCAGCCGCGGATCCCGGGCATGTCGAAGCCGCGCTTCTGGAGTTCGGCGGCGAGCGCCTTGCCCTGCTCGTCGCCCAGCTGGACCAGCGGCGGCCGGGTCACGGCCCACTGAGCATGTCCGGTGTAGAGGGATGTCGTGTACTTCAGGGCGGGGATCTGGGGGAACTTCGTGATCGCGCGGCGGAAGTCCGTGATGGCTTCCTGCATCGCGTCGGCCTTGGGATCCTTCCAGTTGCGGAACAGCCCGTCGATGGCAGCCGGGCCGATGTTGGCGGTGGCCGTGATGGTGCCGACGGCTCCGAGCCGCATGCCGGCCAGCAGGAATTCCTCGCTGCCCGGGAAGAACTGGAAGCCGGGGAAGGCCTTGAGCATCGCCTCCATGTTCTTCCAGTCGCCGCCGCTGTCCTTCATGCCGACGACCGTGCCGGGATAATCCTTCAGCAGGCGCTCGACCAGGCCGAGCGAGAACGGCACCGAGGTCATCGGCGGGATGTGGTACAGGTAGATCTTGAGTCGACTGTCGCCGACGCGCTGCGCGATCTCGGCGAAGTTGCGGTACAGGCCCTCGTCGCTCACGCCCTTGTAGAAGAACGGCGGCAGCATCAGCGCGCCGGCCACGCCGCGCTCCACCGCGAATCGGGTCAGCGCGACCGAATCCGTCAGCGAGCAGCAGCCGGTGCCGGGCATCAGCTTCGACGCAGGCACGCCGGCTTCCAGCAGCGCCTCGAGCAGCATCCGGCGCTCGTCCATCGACAACGAATTGGCTTCGCTGTTGGTGCCGAAGATGGCCAGGCCGCTGCAGCCATTGGCCAGCAGCCATTTGCAATGCCGGACGTAGCGCTCGACGTCGGGAGAGAGGTCGGGCTTGAACGGCGTGATCACCGGTGCAAGGACACCGGTCAAGAGAGGGGCTTGGCTCATCAGGGTCCTCGGCGCAATCGCGTGCCACGGAAAGGGAACCGGATTATAGCTGCGTGGCCTGCGCCACGGTTGCGGCCGCCCTGCCCGCTGCGGTAGCCTGCACGCACGCCCGGCCCATGCATGTCGCACCGGCCGGCCGCAACGGCTGCGCGCGTTTCGACGGACTTCCGGATCGGTTCAGGATGCATCGAGTTTCCCAGGCGCTTGCGCTGATGGTGCTGGCAGGCGCAACGACGCTGTTCCTGTGGCCGGCCGCCGATCCCGGACAGGCCACCACCCTCAAGGTGCTCGCGCTCGCCGTGTTCGCGATCGGCCTCTGGGCCACCGCCGCCGTGCCCGAATACCTCGTGGCGCTGGCCTTCCTGTTCCTGGCTGCGGTGACCGCCGTGGTGCCGAACGAAGTCGTGTTTTCCGGCTTCACGACCAGCACGCTCTGGCTGGTCTTCGGCGGCCTGATCATCGCCGAGGCCGTCCGTGCATCGGGGCTGGGCATCCGCCTCGCCTCGCACCTGCTCGGCGCGTTCAGCGGCACCTACCGCCGGGCGCTGATCGGCACGATGCTGGTCACCACGGTGCTGTGCTTCGTGATGCCGGCCACCGTCGGCCGCATCCTCCTGATGGTGCCGATCCTGGTCGCGTTCTGCGACCGGCTGGGACTGGCTCCAGGCAGCAAGGGGTTCACCGGCATCATGCTCGTGATGCTGATCGGGAGCTTCCAGGTGGGTGCAGCGATCCTGCCGGCGAACATCCCGAACCTGGTGCTCGCCGGCTCGGCCGAATCGATGTACGGCGTGCAGATCCTGTACCTCGAGTACCTGAAGCTGCATTTCCCGGTGCAGGGATTCGCCAAGGCGGTGCTGACCGTGCTGCTGGTCGAATGGCTGTTCCGCGATACGGTGAAGCCGCCGGCGGCCGAGGCGCCGCTGCCGCCGATGTCCGCGGCGGAATGGCGGATGGCGGTCATCCTGGGCGGCGCGCTGGCGCTGTGGGCGACCGATTTCCTGCACCACATCCGTCCCGGCTGGATCGGCCTCGGCGCCGGCCTCGCCTGCCTCCTGCCGCGGCTGGGCATCATCGATGTGCATGCGATGAACGACCGGGTGAAGCTGTCGGGATTCTTCTACATCGGCGCGGTGCTCGGCGTGGCGGCGATGATCGACCACGTCCAGCTGTCGAGCGCGGTGGGCCCCTGGCTGCCGTCGCTGCTCGGCCTCGCCACCGGCGCCGACTACTGGAACTTCCAGATGCTGTCGCTGGTGTCGACGCTCACCTCGATGGTGGCCACCAGCCCGGGGCAGCCGGCCGTGCTCGGTCCGCTGGCCGGGGACCTGGCGGCGATCACGGGCTGGGACGTGAAGACGGTGCTGCTGCTCTACGGCATCGGCTTCTCCACCATCCTGCTGCCCTATCAGGTGCCCCCGGTGATCGTCGGACTCTATGCCGCCGGCATCCCGATACGCGAAGCCGCGCGCGTGTTCCCGGTGCAGGCACTGCTCACCCTGCTGCTGCTGTGGCCGATGAATTTCGCCTGGTGGTGGCTGCTCGGCTACTTCGCATGAGGACGTCCCGATGAGCCTGCTGTTCTCCCCGTTGCAGTTGCGTTCGCTGGAGCTGGCGAACCGTATCCAGGTATCGCCGATGTGCCAGTACAGCGCGGTCGACGGTTCCATGAACGACTGGCACCTGATGCACTACGGAAGCCTGGCGCTGTCCGGGGCCGGGCTGCTGGTGATGGAGGCGACGCATGTCACCGCGCAGGGACGCATCACCCATGGCTGCAGTGGCTTGTACAGCGACGAGAACCAGGCGGCCCTCGACCGCGTGCTGCGTTTCTGCCGCGCGCACTCGGCGATCGCGATCGGGGTGCAGCTCGGCCATGCCGGGCGCAAGGCCTCGAGCGAGCGGCCCTGGGAAGGGCGCGGCAGCCTGGCTGCAGCAGCCGGTCCCTGGCCGGTGGCCGGCGCCTCCGCCGTGCCGTTCGCCGAAGGATGGCCCTCGCCGGCGGTGCTCGACCGGGCGGGCCTGCGGTCGGTGCGCGATGCGTTCGTGCGTTCGACCGAGCGTGCAGCGGCCCTGGGCTTCGACCTGGTCGAAGTGCATTCGGCGCACGGCTACCTGCTGTCGACCTTCCTGTCCCCGCTGTCCAACCAGCGCAGCGACGAGTACGGCGGCAGCCTCGAGAACCGGATGCGATTCCCGCTCGAGACGTTCGCGGCGATGCGCGCGGCGTGGCCGGCCGACCGGCCGATGGGCGTGCGCATCCATGGGAGCGACTGGATCGATGGCGGCTGGACCGTGCAGGATGCCGTCGCCTACGCGGCCGCGCTGAAGGCGCTCGGCTGCGACTACGTGACGGTCTCCA